>NZ_JBEZXZ010000143.1:0-23073 GCF_040638275.1 Actinoplanes sp. NPDC026623
CTTCGGCACGATCCGCCCGGGTTTGCCAATTCGAAAGGTGCGCGGCGAACCACGTTCCAGGCAGCGCTGGAGCAAAGTGACCGCCGCCGGTCGGCTGGGCCCTCTCCGACATCCCCGTCTTCCCGCCGGCCCCGCCGCCGCGGCCCCTCACGCTGCCGCGGTCCGGCAGCGTGCCGTACCTGTCGCGGATCCCCACCGATCAGCCGGTCGCGTTCATCACCATCGACGACGGCTTCATCAAGTCACCCGAGGCACCGAAGCTGCTCGCGGCCGCGAACGTCCCGGTCACCCTCTTCCTCACCATCGACGCGATCCGCGACGACGAGCCGTACTTCGCGGCCCTGCGGAAGCACGGTGCGGTGATCGAGGCGCACACGATCACCCACACCCAGCTGCGCGGCCGCTCGTACGCGTTCCAGCGCCGCGAGATCTGCGGCTCGGCCGACCGGCTGGGCCACCGCTACGGCCGCCGGCCCGTGCTGTTCCGGCCGCCGTTCGGCACCAAGGACGCCACCACGCTGCGGGCCGCGCACGACTGCGGCATCGACGCCGCCTTCATGTGGAAGGAGACCGTCCACAAGGGCAAGGTCCGCTACCAGGAGGGAAAGGCGATCAAGCGCGGCGACATCATCCTGATGCACTTCCGGCCCGCGTTCGTGAAGGACTTCCTGGCCGCGCTGCGCGCGATACACCGGGCCGGCCTGACCCCCGCCCTGCTGGAGGACTACATCCCGCACTGACGGCGGCCGAGGGCCGGCCGGTCATCGCGTCACTCCGAGCGGCGCTGCAGGAACTCGTAGACGTCCTGGGCGTCGACGCCGGGGAAGGTGCCGGGCGGCAGCGCGGCCAGCAGGTGCGAGTGGACCCGGGCGCTGGGCCAGGCCTGGCCGCCCCAGCGGTCGACGAGCTCCGCCGGCGGGCGGCGGCAGCAGTTCGGGTCGGGGCAGCTCGAGACGGTGCGCCGGCTCGTGTCGCCGCCGCGGAACCAGCGCGCGTGCTCGTACGGCGTGCCGACCGTCACCGAGAACTCGCCCGAGCGGGTCGACTCCACGTGCACGGTGCACCAGTACGTGCCGGCGCCGGTGTCGGTGAACTGGTAGAACGACGAGTAGGGGTCCTCGGCGCCGAACACGGTGCGTGAGGCCCACTTGCGACAGACGGGCTGACCCTCGATCGCCCCGGTCACGTCGGTCGGGAAGCGCACGTCGTCGTTCTCGTACGCCTTGTAGACCGTGCCGCTCTCGTGCACCCGGGCGAAGTGGACCGGGATGCCGAAGTGGTGGGTCACCAGGTTGGTGAAGCGGTGCGCCGCCGTCTCGTAGGAGACGCCGAACGCGTCGCGGAAGTCGTCGATCGCGAGGGCACGGTCCGCCTTCGCCTCGCGCAGGAACTCGGTCGCGAACTTCTCCGGCATCAGCAGCGCCGCCGCGAAGTAGTTCACCTCGACCCGCTGGCGCAGGAAGTCGCGGTAGCCGGCCGGGTCGTTGTGGCCGAGCACGAAGTGCCCGAGCGTCTGCAGCACCACCGCGCGCGGGTCGTGGCCCTTGCCGCTGGCCACCTGCGGCAGGTAGATCCGGCGGTTGCGCAGGTCGGTCACCGAGCGTGCCGAGCCGGGCAGGTCGCTCACGTAGTGCAGCGAGAAGCCGAGATGCGCGGCGATGTCGAGAATGCCGCGCTGCGACAGCGGACCGGTGGCGTGCCGCACCGACTGCAGCACCTTCGCCGCGGCCTGCTCGATGTATTCGAAGTAGTTGTCGCGCTCGCGCATCTCGACGCGTAGCTGCTGGTTGGCCCGCCGGGCCACCTCGGGGGTCGCGCTCTGCTCGGTGAGCAGCCGGGTCAGCTCGCGGTGCAGCCCGATCAGGGATTCCAGCGCGTCGGCCGGCAGCCGCCGCCCGGCGCGCACCGTCGGCAGGCCGAGCGCGCCGTAGGCCGGCTCCCGCTGGAAATGGGCCAGCTCGATCTCGAGCCCGGCGCGCCGGCTCGGCGCCTCCGGTCGCAGCAGATCCTGCATCTGTACGCCCAGAGCGCCGGCGATCGCCTGCAGCACGCTGAGCTTCGGCTCCCGTTTGCCGTTCTCGATCAGCGAGAGCTGCGAGGGCGCCCGGCCGACCGCCGCGCTGAGCTGATCGAGCGTCAGGCCCTTGGCCCGGCGCTGGTGCCGCAGCCGCTGTCCGAGGGTCACGAGGTCGACCGTGGCGTCCGAAGGTGAAGCCGTCATAGGTTTTTACGCTAGCAGAAGATTCGCGTTTCTTCTCCTCACATTTGCCTTCTGGAGGGCTTGCGCCCTGCGTGACAGTGAACTTCTTCCACCCAAGCACCAAGGGCACAGCACGAAGGGCTATTCACATGACTGATCAGCTGACCGAAGTCAGGGGCGGTACCGCCGCGGACCTCACTCGGGCGTGGGCCGGCGATCCCCGTTGGCTGGGCGTCAAGCGCAGCTACACGGCGCACGACGTCGTCAAGCTGCGTGGCAGCGTCCAGGAGCAGCACACCCTCGCCGAGCGGGGCGCCCGCCGACTGTGGGACCTGCTGCACGACGAGGACTACATCAACGCCCTCGGCGCCATGACCGGCGGCCAGGCCGTGCAGCAGGTGCGGGCCGGGCTCAAGGCGATCTACCTCTCCGGCTGGCAGGTCGCGGCGGACGCGAACCTGTCCGGGCACACCTACCCGGACCAGAGCCTCTACCCCGCGAACTCGGTGCCGGCGGTCGTGCGCCGCATCAACAACGCGCTGCTGCGCTCCGACCAGATCGACACCGCCGCCGGCCGCAACGAGCGGGACTGGCTGGCCCCGATCGTCGCCGACGCCGAGGCCGGATTCGGTGGCCCGCTGAACGCGTTCGAGCTGATGAAGGCCATGATCGCCGCCGGTGCGGCCGGCGTGCACTGGGAGGACCAGCTCGCGTCGGAGAAGAAGTGCGGCCACCTCGGCGGAAAGGTGCTGATCCCGACGGCCCAGCACATCCGCACGCTGAACGCGGCCCGCCTCGCCGCCGACGTCGCCGGGGTGCCCAGCCTGATCATCGCCCGCACCGACGCCCTGGCCGCGGACCTGCTCACCACCGACGTGGACGACCGCGACAAGCCGTTCCTGACCGGCGAGCGTACGGCCGAGGGCTTCTTCCGGGTGCGCAGCGGGCCGGAGGCCGCGATCGCCCGCGGCGTCGCCTACGCCGACTACGCCGACCTGATCTGGTGCGAGACCGGCAAGCCGGACCTCGAGTTCGCCCGGTCCTTCGCCGAGGCCGTGCACAAGGTGCACCCGGACAAGATGCTGGCCTACAACTGCTCGCCGTCGTTCAACTGGAAGCGCAACCTCGACGACGCCGACATCGCCCGGTTCCAGAAGGAGCTCGGCGCGATGGGCTACAAGTTCCAGTTCGTCACCCTGGCCGGCTTCCACGCGCTCAACCACTCGATGTTCGAGCTCTCCAAGGGCTACGCCGAGACCGGCATGAGCGCGTACGTGAAGCTGCAGGAGGCGGAGTTCGCCAACGAGGTCAACGGCTACACGGCGACCAAGCACCAGGCTGAGGTCGGCACCGGCTACTTCGACGCCGTCTCGACGGCGCTGAACCCGGAGAGCTCCACCACCGCGCTGTCCGGCTCGACCGAAGCGGAGCAATTCTGATGGAGACCGTTACCGTCGCGTCCTCCGACTACACCGACATCCTCACCCCCGAAGCGATCGAATTCGTCGTGGCACTGGACCGGGAGTTCGGCGCGCGACGGGTTCAGCTCCTGGAAAGGCGCCGGCGCCGCCGCGCGACCCGCACCACGGAGCTGGACTTCCTCGAGTCGACGAAGCAGATCCGCATCGACGACACCTGGTCCGTGGCACCCCCCGCCGAGGACCTGACCGACCGGCGGGTGGAGATCACCGGCCCGCCGGAGCGCAAGATGACCATCAACGCGCTGAACTCCGGTGCCAAGGTGTGGATGGCCGACTTCGAGGACGCTACCGCGCCGACCTGGGACAACGTCGTCTCAGGTCAGCGCAACCTGCGCGACGCGCTGGACGGCAAGCTGGACTTCACGGCACCGGACGGGCGGGAGTACCGGGTCGGCACCGACCTGCCGACCATCATGGTGCGCCCGCGCGGCTGGCACCTGCCGGAGTGCCACGTGCGCATCGGCGGGCGGGCGGTCTCGGCGTCGCTGTTCGACTTCGGGCTGTACCTGTTCCACTGCGCGCAGAAGCAGCTCGACCGCGGCAGCGGCCCGTACTTCTACCTGCCCAAGCTCGAGAGCCACCTCGAGGCCAGGCTGTGGAACGACGTCTTCGTCTTCGCGCAGAACATGCTGGGCATCCCCCGCGGCACGATCCGCGCGACGGTGCTGATCGAGACGATCACCGCCGCCTTCGAGATGGAGGAGATCCTCTACGAGCTGCGCGAGCACTCGGCGGGGCTCAACGCGGGCCGGTGGGACTACCTGTTCAGCATGATCAAGAACCGCCCGGACGTGGTGCTTCCGGAGCGCTCGCAGGTGACGATGACGGCACCGTTCATGCGGGCGTACACGGAATTGCTGGTCCGGACCTGTCACCGGCGCGGTGCACACGCGATCGGCGGCATGGCCGCCGTCGTGCCCAGCCGCGACCCGGTGGCCGCGAAGCGGGCGCTGAACCAGGTCCGGCAGGACAAGCGGCGCGAGGTCGGCGACGGCTTCGACGGCTCCTGGGTGGCGCACCCGGGCCTGGTCGAGACCTGCAGGGAGGTCTTCGACCAGTGGCTGGGCTTCGAGCCGAACCAGATCGTGCGCAAGCGCGACGACGTTCGGGTCACCGCCAAGGAGTTGCTGGACGTGCGGTCCACCGCCGTCACGGTCAGCGAGGTCGCGCTACGGACCAACGTCAGCGTGGCGTTGCGTTACGTGGCGGCCTGGCTGGGCGGGCGCGGCGCGGTGGCGCTCGGCGGCCTGATGGAGGACGCGGCGACCGCCGAGATCTGCCGGACCCAGCTCTGGCAGTGGATCTCGACGGGCACCCCGACCGACTACGGCGTGCCGGTCACGGCCGGGCTGGTCACCCGGATGCTGCGCGAGGAACTCGACGTGCTGGCCGAGACGGGTGCCCTGGACGAGGACTCGGCCCGGCGCTTCGGACAGGCCCGCACGCTGCTGACGGTCCTGCTCTCCGAGCGAACCTGCCCGGAGTTCCTCACCCTGCCCGCGTACCTGCGGCACATGACCGGCGGCAACCTCGCGCCGGCGGTGCCGGTCTGATCCGGTAGCGCGACGGCCCGGTGGCGATCAGCCACCGGGCCGTTTTCGTGTGCCCGTGTTCACGGACAGCGAGAAAGATCTTGATAGGAAGTGCCCGGTGCGCGGGCTCACGGGATGCTGGGATCACCCGTGAAGCCAGAGCGCTGGGAGGAAACGCCGATGTTGCCGCTCAATGCCAAGAACCTGTCGTCCCTGCCGGACGGCCTGCCCGCCCCGGCCTACGACCGCGGCGCGCTGCGCACCGGGATCGTCCACTTCGGCGTCGGCGGCTTCCACCGGGCACACGAGGCGATGTACCTCGACCGCCTGATGAACGCGGGCGCGGCGCTGGACTGGGCGATCTGCGGCGTCGGCGTCATGCCCGCCGACCGGCGCATGCAGGAGGCCCTCGACGCGCAGGACGGGCTGTACACGCTGGTCGTGAAGGCGCCCGACGGCACCCTCGAGCCGCGGGTCATCGGCTCGATCCGGGAATACCTCTTCGCACCCGACGACCCGGAGGCGGTGATCGAGAAGATGGCCTCCCCCGGCGTACGGATCGTCTCGCTGACGATCACCGAGGGCGGCTACAACATCAACGCGGTCACCGGCGACTTCCTCGCCGACGACCCCGGCGTGCGGCACGATCTGCGCCCCGGCAGCTCGCCGCAGACCACCTTCGGCCTCATCACCGCGGCGCTGGCCCGGCGCCGCGAGCGCGGCCTGGACCCCTTCACGATCATGAGCTGCGACAACATCCAGGGCAACGGCCACGTCGCCCGCCGCAGCTTCGTCGCCTTCGCCACCCTGCGCGACCCCGGCCTCGGCGACTGGGTCCGCGAACACGTCGCCTTCCCGAACAGCATGGTCGACCGGATCACCCCGGTGACCACCGACGACGACCGCGAGGAGGTCCGCCGGCGCTTCGGCGTGGACGACGCGTGGCCGGTGGTCTGCGAGCCGTTCGCCCAGTGGGCGCTCGAGGACAACTTCCCGCTCGGCCGGCCGCCGTTCGAGGACGCGGGCGTGCAGGTCGTCCCCGACGTCGAGCCGTACGAGCTGATGAAGCTGCGGCTGCTCAACGCCGGCCACCAGGCGCTGTGCTACTTCGGCTACCTGGCCGGCTACCGGCTGGTGCACGACGTCGCGCAGGACCCGCTGTTCGCGGACTTCCTGCTGGCGTACATGAGCCGGGAGGCGACACCCACGCTGGCGCCGGTGCCCGGCATCGACCTGGACGAGTACCGGCACCAGCTCATCGACCGGTTCTCCAACGCCCGGGTCAAGGACACCGTGGCCCGGCTCTGCGCGGAAAGCTCCGACCGCATCCCCAAATGGCTGCTGCCCGTGATCCGGCACAACCTCGACACCGGCGGCGAGATCCTGCGCGCCACCGCTGTCGTCGCGAGCTGGGCGCGGTACGCCGAGGGCATCGACGAACAGGGCCGGCGCATCGACGTCGTCGACCGGCTCCGGGAGACCCTCGTCGCCGCGGCGCGGCGACAGGCGGCGGACCCGCTGGCCTTCATCAGGGACCGGGAACTCTTCGGCGATCTGATCGACAACGAGCGGTTCGTCTCCGCGTACTCCTCGGCGCTGGCCTCCCTGCACGCCAAGGGCGCGCGGGCGACGCTCGAGGACCTGGCCACCGCGTCCTGACCTGCGCGCTCCGGTTCGACGCCGTGCCGCTGCGATCCGCGGCCCTGGCCCTCCGAAGGTGGAACGGGTCGGACCACTTCGCTTCCGGGTGGGGAAGGCCGGTCGTGACCCGGCTGCCTAGGGTGGCGGAATGATCCCTGAGTTGGATGACGGGGTTTCCCGGATCTGTGCGACCTATCTGGCGCTGGCCGACCGGCATGCGCCCGGACTCGTCGAGGGGCTCTACCTGCAGGGATCCGTCGCGCTGGGTGACTACCGGCCCGGGGTGAGCGACATCGACTTCGTCGCCGTGACCGGCCGGCAGCCCCCGGCCGGGACGGTCGGCGCCATCCACGCCGACCTGCGCCGCAGCCACCGCCGGACGTCCTTCGACGGACTGTACGTCGGCTGGGACGACCTGCGCCGTGATCCCGCGCAGGCGGCTCCCGGCCCGGCGGTGCACGAATGGCGCGTGCAGCCGGCGTCGCGCTTCGAACGGAACCTGGTCACCTGGCACGTCCTCGCGCAGGCCGGGGTCGCGGTGCGCGGGCCCGCCGCGGCAACGCTCGGCGTCTTCACCGACTGGCCGGCGCTGGCCGAGGCCACCCGGCGCAATCTGGTCGAATATTGGACGCCGTGGCTGCGCGGCCCGGCGAGCGGCGTCGTCGGGCTCACGCCGTGGGCCACGGCGTGGGGTGCGCTGGGCGTCGTGCGGCTTCGGCAGACCCTGGCCGCCGGGCGGGTCACCTCGAAGACGGCCGCCGTGGCCTACGCGCTCGACACGTACGACCGGCGGTGGCACCGGCTCGTGAACGAGGCGGCACGCCTCCGCCTCGGCGGCGCGAGGAGGTATCGCAACCCGTGGCGGCGTCGCGCGGACCTGATCGGCTTCCTGACCGAGGTGCTGCGGGGCTGATCAGCTGGGCGGCACCGTGCTCCCCCGGGGCGTCAGGTGCGCGGCCGTGGCCTCCGCGCCGGCCGCGGGCTCGCCGTCGATCGTGGCCATCAGGGTACGGGCCGCGCGGGCGCCGTAGGCGGCGATGTCCCGGGTCAGCGCGGTCAGCGGCGGGTGCACCATCCGGCACAGCAGCGAGTCGTCCCAGGCGATGATCGACAGGTCGCGGGGCACGGAGAGGCCCAGCTTCTGGGCCACCGCGAGCCCCGCGACCGCCATCACGTCGTTGTCGTACACGATGGCGGTCGGCCGGTCGGTGCCGATGAGAAGCTGCTGGGTGGCCCGGCCGCCGTCCTCCGCGGTGTAGTCGCACGGCACGGCGACGGCCTCGGTCAGCCCGAGGGAGCCACACACCCGGTCGAAGGCCTTGGTGCGGGCCTGCGTGTGCAGAAGCTCCGGCAGGCCGCTGACGTGGGCGATCCGGCGGTGGCCGAGCGCGGCCAGATAGCGGACCGCCTCGGACATCGCGGCCTCGTCGTTGGACCACAGATGCGGGATGCTGCCGTGCTCCGCGGGACCGCCGAGCACCACGGCGGGCAGCCGCAACTCCTCCAGCATCGAGAGGCGGACGTCGCCCTCGCGCAGATCGGTGACGATCACGCCGTCGACCCGGCGCTCGGACCACCAGCGCCGGTACACGTCCAGTTCGTCCTTCGTGGAGCGGACCACCTGGACCGTCAGGGCGTAGGAGCGGGCCGACAATTCCGCCTCGAAGCCGCTCATCAGGCCCATGAACCAGGGCTCGATGCCCAGCAGCGGCGCGGGCCGGCTCATGATCAGCCCGACCGCCCTGGCCCTGGCGTCCGACAGCGCCCGAGCGGCCGTGCTGGGCTTGAATCCCAGCTCGCCGGCGATGGCCAGGATGCGCTGCCGGGTCGCGTCCGACACCCCCGGCTGGTTGTTGAGCGCGTACGAAACCGCGCCCTTCGATACGCCCGCCCGGTGCGCGATGTCAGTGATCGTCGGCCGTTTCACCCGGTCCCCTCCCTGGCTTGACCGTGACGAGTGTGTCAGACGGCGGAGCCGCTCCGATGAGCCGAAGCGCCGTGGCTTTCCTGGATTTCCCGCGCCGGCCACCGATCTCGCCGGGCCTGACCATCGAGCCTGATCAGCGCGCCATCATGCCGCGGCGACGGCTACCCGGGCGTCGCCGGTCGCCGAGAGGCGCCAGAGGCCGTTGTACTCGGGCCGCCACCGCGCCGCGAACTCCGCCGGGCCGAGGTATCGAGCCTGCGCCATCTCGTCGTCCCGCGGCGGCCAGTCGCGATACGGAAGGTACGTGATCCGCCACGCGACGATCAGAAAGACCCAGGGGGCGAACAGCGCGTCCCGGCGGCGATAGGAGACCTTGGGCGCGAGCCAGACCACGAACGGCACCACGAGGAGCCAGCCGGCCAGGTTGCCCAGGAGGTGGCTGCCGGTCGCGTCCTCCACCCTGAGGTTCAGCTCGCCGGCGGACCCGAGCATGGCGAGGTCGAGCAATCCGGCCAGCAGCACTCGGACGAAGGGCTTCCGTGGCGGCCTGACGGGGTTGTGCATGATCGCCAGCGTAGCGGTGGCCGAAAGGCCGGCCGGGGCCGGTGACGCGTACCGCGGGCGGCCACGAACGGCCCTGCGACCTGGACGTTCGGACATCAGCAGGCACCGGCCGCCTGGGCTGCGGGAGCCGGGCCTCGCCGGAGATTTCCTCAACTGGTGGATCTGACAGCGGGCTTCCACCGACGGATACATCAACAGATTTCGTTATCTCAAACTAGTACGCAGACGCGCACTTGTACGCGGCCTGCCTCCCCCGAAAGATCGACGGAAGTTGGAGCTGCATTCCCCTAACGCGAAGAAGAGGGCGAGGGCGATGAGCGCCGAAATCACGGCGATACCCGCGGATCCCATAGGCGCCGTTACACCGGCCGAGTTCGGACGGCGCCTGCAGGCGCTGATACATGCGCGCCGGCGGTCCGTCGACAGCGTCGCCCGGCGGAGCCGGGAGGCCGGCACGCCGATCTCCCGTGCCACGGTCTACAACCTGATCTCCGGCACCGGCGCATCACGGCGCGACACGCTCGTGGCCTTCCTCCGGGGGTGCGGGGTGCCCCCGCGGGAGCAGATCCGGTGGCTCACCACCTTTGACCGGGTGCACGGGCACGCCCACGGCGCGGCACCACAGGCCGCCCGCGCCGCGGCCGCCAGGACGGCCGGCGCTCGACGCCCCGGCTCACTGGACAGCGCGGCGTAACCGCACAGCCGCCGGCCACGCTCCCCCACCCGAACGCCCGCACCACCGTGTTCGCACAGCCGTGATCGCCCAGCGTGTCGTCGATCGCGACCAGGCCGGCGGCGTGACGCCCGCGCCCGAGGGACCTTGCGGGGCAGGTGACGTCGGCCCGGTTCGGGCCGCGGGCCGCGGGTGCTGCAGCTGAGCGTCCCAGACCACGCCCGCTGAGGTCGTGGTCTGCGGACCTGGTGTGCGGACCTGACCTGCGGACCCGGCCTGCGAACCCGGCCTGCGAACCCGGCCCGCGAACCCGGCCCGCGAACCCGACCGGCGGACGCGGCTTGCTGACCTGGCCTGCGGACCACGCCCGGCGAGGTCGGCCGGGACGGCACGCGGCCGGTTAGCTGATTTGCGATGTGGCGGGTGGGGTGTCCCACCGGCCGAACTCGTCGCGGGTGAGGACGTCGCGATGTGGGCCGGGCGCCGAGCGTGCCGGTAGTCAGTCGACGGCGTGCCGGTGACGCCCGGCCACCCGGTGGGTCGGCAGGCGGCGGCCCTCGGCGAACTTGCCGATCAGGTCCAGGTCGGCCGGCTGCAGGCCGCGCGCCGACCGGGGCGCGATCAGCAGCGCCCGGCCGTGCGCGGACAGTTCGTCGCGCTGCGGGCCCGGCGGCGGCAGCGCCTCGTCGTCGGTCCAGATCAGGCGGCGCCCCTCGGCCAGGACAGCCAGGGCGGCCCGCTGTTTCAGCGGCCAGCAGTCCGAGCCGCGGGGCATCGGGTCGGCGTCCAGGCTGCGGGCCAGCTCCGGCAGGGACCAGAGCCGTTCCAGGCGTTCCGCCTCCGGGCACCAGGTCGTGCACCAGCGGATCTCGACCTTGCCCGCGGCCTGCAGCGCGCGGATGCGGTCGATCAGGGCCGGCGCCCAGCGCATCGGGTACGACGTGTTGTCCGCGCTCGACCAGACCAGCGACCGCCTCGGCGGTCCGCCCCAGCCGGGGCGGACCGTGTTCAGCACGCCGTCAACGTCGAGAAGCCACACGGGCCTCTCGACGTTGATCATGAAAGCAAGTCTAGAGCAGGCGCCTAACTCTGGTCCGCGACGAACGAGGCCACCCGGGCCAGCGCCGAGTTCCAGTTGATGGCCAGCTCGTTGGTCGACCAGGACTGAATGTCGTCGATGTAGCAGAACTGGCCGACGCAGCCGGTGAGCTTGCTCTGCGCGTACGGGTCCTGGATCGACGAGTTCGCGCCGCCGGACAGCGAGCCCTTCGGCGGGTTCGGCAGGGCCGGGTCCAGCTCGTGGGCGTACCAGCGGCTGTGCTGGTTCTGGGAGCTGACCTCCCCATACCCGGTCACGTACGAGTGGTTGAGCGCGTTGCGGCCGAGCAGGTAGTCCATGCCCTCGAACACGCCGTCGCGGTAACGGTCACGACCGGTGAGCTCGTACGCGGCCGAGACGACCACCAGGTTGTTGAGGATGGCGCTGTTCGAGCCCCAGTCCCACATGTTGTTCGGCGGGGCGTAGGCGACGCCGTACGGGTGCCCGGCCTGGATCTGCAGGTACTTCTCGGCGCCGCGGACGACCGACGCGCGGACCGCGGCCCGCCCGGGCAGCCGGCTCGGCACCAGGGCCAGGTCGAGGCGTCCGGCCGCGGCCGTGCTCGCCCAGTCGAAGGCGCCGGGGCCGAAGATGTCGGCGGTGTGCACGGGCGAGGCCAGCACGTCGTCGGCGTACTTCTTCTCGCCCGTCGTCAGGTAGAGCTCGGCCGCCGCCCAGTAGAAGTCGTCGTCGACCTTGCTGTCGTTGTACGCGCCGCCGCCGACGCCGTCGGACTCCGGTGCGAAGCGCGCGGGTTCGGCGAGCGCCGCCGCGTACGCGATCCGGGCCGCCACCAGGGCCCGCTTCGCGAACGCCGCGTCATACCGCCGGTAGATGCGGGCGGCCTGTGCCGCGGTGGCGGCCAGGTTCAGCGTCGCCGCGGTCGAGACGGGGTGCAGTTCGCGCTGTTGCGGGTCGAGGTGCGGCAGCAGCGGCAGGCCGGTCCAGTTGGCGTCGTGGATCTTGTGGTGCACCATGCCGGCGAGCGGCTGGCCGGCGGGCACCCGCATGCTCAGCATGAACTCGAGTTCCCAGCGGGCCTCGTCGAGGATGTCCGGCACCCGGTTGCCGCTCTCCGGGATGTTCAGGGTGCCGTCGCCGAGCCGGGCCGGCTTCGTGGTGCGCTCGTAGGTGTTGAGCAGTTCCCAGGTGGAGATGCCGCCGTTGACGACGTACTTGCCGTGGTCGCCGGCGTCGTACCAGCCGCCGCTGACGTTGAGGCGATAGTCGCAGACGCCGCTCTGGCAGGGCACCGAGTCGTCGCCGAGGTTCGGCGCGACGCCGACGTGCCCGGCCGGGCGGGCGTAGCCGGGGCGCAGGTCGTCGCGGATCTCGATGCCGCTGCGCTGCGGGTAGTAGAACTTGAGCGCGTCGACGCGCAGCTGATCGTATGCGGCGGCGTCGATGTCGAACGGCCGGCTCGTCTCGCCGTCGGCGACCAGCGTGTAGCCGGTGCCGCGGCCGCGGTAGCCGCCGAAGTCGATGGTCTGCACGTTCTGGCCCGACGAGGCGTCGACGCCGCGCGGCACGGTGTAGCCGCGGGCGACCGTCGCGCCGGCGGCGTTCCTGAGCTGCCAGCACAGCCTGTCCGTGGCCTCGGTGACCAGCGTGGCCTTCTTCGGGCCGCGCGGCAGGTAGGCGACCTGGTTGACCCGGACCCGCGGCCCGGTGTCGGGCACGTAGACCTCCGGTGGCACGCCGCCGACCAGGGAGACGTCGTCGAGGCAGAGCCCCCAGGCGGTGGGGCTGCCGCCGACCTGGAGGGCGACCTGCGCCTGGGCGGTGGTCACCGCCGAGGTGAACGTGTACGAGTAGGTGTCGCCCGCGACGGTCAGGGCCGGCGAGGCCTCGAAGTACGTGTCGTACGGCGCGACGGACAGACCGACGATCGCCCGGGCGACGTGCCCGTCCGGGTCGCCGGTCGCGGTGAACGAGTAGCGGTAGGTCTCGCCGGCGACGAGGTCGATGTCGTTCTGACCGACCGATGCGTCCCACCGGTTGGTGGTGCCGCCGGGAACGTCCACACAGGCCTTGCCGTCGCGCAGGGTGATCGGCATGCCCGCGGTGGACCACCACGGGTCGGTGCCGGCGGTGAAGCCACCGTTGACCACCTGCTCGACCTCGTCGGCGGCGGACGCCGCGGCGGGGCCCACGGCGGTGAGGGTCACGGTGAGCAGAGCGGTGGCACCAAGGGCACGGATCACGGGAGAGTCTCCTTGGGAGCGCTTCCATAGACTGGTGAAGATATCGTGGTGTCCTTGTAACGGGGTGTCAACACTTTCGATACGTCACGTGAGTTTCGAAACTCGGCCGCCGGGCGGGGATCAGACCCGGCCCGCGTGCCGGGACCTCGCCGGTGAAACCATTGTGGGCATGGAGCTGACCCTGCCCGCGTCGCCCGTGAGGCTGCCTCCGGGCGTCGCCGTCCGGGTTCCGGTCGCGCTGCGCAACCCGGGCACCGCGCCGCGCAGCGTCCGGATCACCGTGGCCCGCGGGCGCGCCTCCGGCTGGGCGCAGGGCGATCCGCCGTCCGTCACGCTGGGCCCCGGCGCGACGGCGACGGTCGACGTGGTGCTGCGTGCCCCGCCCGAGCAGCCGCCGATCGCGTCGCTGGTGCCGTTCACCGTGCAGGCCGAGGACACCGCCGGCGGCGGCGCCGCGGGGTTCGCCACGGGGCTGCTGACCGTGGCTGTGTCCGTACCGGTGACCGGTGATCTGGTGCCGCGGCCCGGCGCCGCGCAGACGTTCGACCTGCTCCTGGGCAACGACGGCGACCGCACCGTCGACGTGCGGTTCAGCGTGGCGCTCGACCCGCCGGGCGGCGCCGCCGAGGTGCGGCCCGAGGCCGCCCGGCTGGCGGCGGGCGCGTCGCTCCCGGTCGTCCTGCACGCCCGGCCGGCCAGGCCCCTCGTGGGCGCGCCGCGACCGTACGCCTTGATCGTGTCCGTGCACCACGACGGCGGCGAGGACCCGCGGCCGCTGCTGACCGCCGTCGGCGCCGGCACCCGCCGGCCGCTGGTGTCGAACCGGGCGGCCGGGGCCGCCGCCGTCCTGCTCGCGCTCGGCGCCACCGCCGCGATCGCGATCTCCGGCGTACGCCTGCCCTTGCCCGGCCGCCACCTGAACGAGCGACCCCCGGGCGTGGCCGGGTCCGCGCCGGTCGGACGGCCGTTCGTCCAGGTGGACTCGTTCCCGCACCGCGGCGCCGACGGCGGGCGGGCGGCCGCCGACGCCCGGCTCGCCCGGCTGGCCGAGGCGGGCATGCCCGTCCGGGTGGTCGACAGCCTCGCCTCGGACCAGCTCGCCGACGACGGCACCGGGTTCTGGGTGCTGCTGCACGACGGTTTCGCCTCCGCCGACGCGGCACGGGCCTTCTGCACCCAGTGGCGTGCGGTGGCACCCAAGTGCAAGGTCACGCCGTAAAAGGTCGCCCGGCGGGTGGCCGCCGCCCTCAAGATCTGCAAGGTCAGGCCGTGAAGACCACCCCCGACACAGCCCGTCCGGCGGTGCCGGCGGTGGCGCGCTGCCTTTAAGGTCTGGGCTGTGGTGATGCAGTACGGCTTGGGTGTCGACCTCGGCACGACCCAGACCGCGGCGGCGGTCCGCGTCGACGGGCGCGTCGAGGTGGTCCGGCTGGGCGGGCGCCGGGCCGAGATCCCGTCGCTGGTCTTCGTGCGCCCCGACGGCGGCCTGCTCATCGGTGAGGCGGCCGAGCGCCGCGGGCACACCGAGCCGGGCCGGCTGGCCCGCGAGTTCAAGCGCCGCATCGGCGACCCGGTGCCGATCCTGGTCGGCGGCGTGCCGTTCTCGGCGCACGCGCTGACCGCCAAGCTGCTGCGCCACGTCCTCGACGCGGTCACCCGGCTGCAGGCCGGACCGCCCGCGGTGCTGACCGTGACGCACCCGGCGAACTGGGGGCCCTACAAGCGGGAGCAGCTCGACCAGGCGCTGCGGCTGGCCGACACCGGCCCGGTGCTGCTGCGCACCGAGCCCGAGGCCGCCGCGCTGCAGCACGCGACCGCCCGCCGGATCGCGCCGGGCGAGACCGTCGCGGTCTACGACCTGGGCGGCGGCACGTTCGACGCGGCCGTGCTGCGCCGCGACGGCGAGGGCTTCCAGCTGCTCGGCGAGCCGGAAGGCATCGAGCAGCTCGGCGGCGCCGACTTCGACGAGGCGGTCTTCGGGCACGTTCTCAGCGTGCTCGGCGACACGATCGAGGGACTCGACCCCGACGAACCGGCCGTGATCACCGCCCTGGCCCGGCTGCGCCGCGACTGCGTGGAGGCCAAGGAGGCCCTGTCGTTCGACACCGAGGTGATGATCCCGGTGGCGCTGCCCGGGCTGCACACCCGGGTCCGGCTGAACCGCTCCGAGCTGGAGTCGATGATCGCTCCCGCGCTGGAGGACACGGTGACGGCGATGCACCGGGCACTGCGGGTGGCGGGGGTGGCCGCGGGCGGGCTCGACGCCGTCCTGCTGGCGGGCGGCTCGTCGCGAATTCCGCTGGTCAGCCAGTTGCTGTCGACGGCGTTCGACCGGCCGGTGGTGGCGGATCCGCATCCGGAGCACAGCATCGCGATGGGCGCGGCGGTGTCGACTGCGTTGATCACCGGCGGGGTCTCGCCGTTCGCCGCGGCGGTCACTGCTCCCGAACGCCCCGGCACCGCCACGGCACCGGGCCACCCGGCCGCGTCCGGGCCGCCGGCCCGCCCGGACGCCGAGGCGAAGCGGACCGGATCCACAACGGAACAGCCGGCAGCGTCCGGCCCGGAGGTGCCGGCAGGATCCAGCGCCCGATCGGCGGGAATCACCGCTGCCGCCGGCACCACGGACCGCGCGGCCCCTGGGACCACGCCGGCTCCCGGAACCCCGCCGGCTTCCGGGACCACGCCGGCTTCCGGGACCACGCCGGCTTCCGGGACCCTACCGGGCCAGGGCAGCGCCGGAACCGAGGCCGTGCCGGTGACCGGCACGGGCCGGATACCGGCCCAGGCCGCCTCCGGCGGGGCCGCGAGCGAGACACCACCGCGGCCCGCGCCCGCCCGGCAATCCCGGGCCACGCCGGGCACCCCGGCCCCCGCCGAGCACGGCACAGGCGCGGCCTCGACGCAGATCATGCCGGGCGCCGGCCCGCCCACCCAGGTCATACCCGGCAGCAGGGCGGCGAGCGCACAACCACCAGCGGCACCTGTCGCCTTCTCACGCGGCGCGGCCTCCGTGCCCGGGCCCGCGTCCGCGCCCCCGTCCCCCGCGGCACGGTTCGCCACCAGGACGTTCGGGTCGGTGCCGGCCGGCGGTTCCGCGCCGCCCGTGACCCCCGGTCCGCCCGTCGCCTACCCGCCGATCCCGCCGATCCCGGCGGGTGCCGGCGAGGACGTGCCGCCGAGGCGCGGCGGCCGCCGCCTGGTCCTGGTCGGCGCGGTCACCCTCGCCGTCATCGCCGGCACCACGGCGGGAGTCATCGCCCTGAACCACGCCAAGGGGAACAGGGGCGACACCGCCGCGCAGCCCCCGGCCACGCCGTCGGCCGGCGCGCCGGCGTACCCGACGGACACCATGCTCATCCGCGTCGACACCGGCGCGGAGGGCTGGCCAGGGGGCACGTCCGTCGTCAAGCTGCTCACCCCCGGCAAGGCGGCCCGCACGCTGATCTCCGACAAGGGCAACGACGTGGGGCCCGACTGGTCCCCGGACCGCCAGAAGATCACCCTCACCCGGAGGATGGCCGACGGCAGCACCGCGATCTGGATGATGGACGCCGACGGCAGCAACCCCGAGAAGGTGATCGGCGACGTCGCCGGCGGGGCAAGCTGGTCCGCCGACGGCACCAAGCTGGCGTTCATGCGCGAGGTCGACGGCAAGGCGCAGATCTTCATCCTCAAGATCGGCGAGTCCGAGCCGACCCAGCTGACCTGGTCGGGCCTGGTCAAGGACGACCCCGACTGGTCACCCGACGGCAAGAAGATCGTCTACTGGGCCGAGGTCGACGGGGTGCGGCAGATCTTCGTGCTGACGATCGACAATCCCGAGGAGCCCGGCAAGCAGATCACCAAGGGTGACTCCGCCCCCGGCAACGACCCCGCGTGGTCGCCGGACGGAAAGACGATCGCCTACACCCACAAGACCTCGGACGAGCTCTCCGACATCTGGCTGGTCGGCAGCGACGGCTCGAAGCCCCGGCAACTGACCTTCGACGCCGATCGGGAGATGGACCCGTCCTGGGCGCCGGGCGATGGCGGATGGGTGGCGTTCACCCGCGGCGTGCTGGCCGAGCCACGAATCGTCATCGTCAAGGCGGACGGCACCGAGGAGGAGACGCTCACCCAGGGCGACGCCCGCGAGGGTCACCCCTGCTGGTCCTGATCCCGGCGGATCAGGACCGCGCCCGCCAGTCGGGCGCGAGGATGGCCATGGCCGTCGCGTCCGCCCAGCCGTCCGGGGTGCGCAGGGCGTCGCGCAGCACCCCCTCGGCGACGAAGCCGGCCTTCTCGTAGACGCGCCGGGCCCGCGGGTTGAAGTCGTACACCTCCAGCGCGATCCGGTGCAGGCCGAGCCGCGCGAAGCCGTACCCGATGATCAGCCGGACCGCCTCGGTGCCGAGCCCGCGGTCCCTGCCGCCCGGGCCGAGCATGATCCGGAAGTTGCACGCGGCGTTGTCCGGGTCGTACCTGTTGAGGACGACCTCGCCGGCCCAGCGGCCCGTGGCCCGGTCCTCGACGGCCAGGTCGAGCCGGTCGGGCTGCGCGCCGCGGGTGTCGTACCAGTCCCGGGTCCGGTCCTCGATGGCCTGGTCCCAGGCCACCGGCCGGCTGCCGGTGAGCCGGGTGACCTCCGGGTCGAGCAGCGCGGCCCGGATCGCCGGGAAGTCGTCGGCCGCGAATGGCCTGAGTGTCACCTTGTCGCCGGTGAGGACGGGCTTGACGGAGAAGTCGGCGGCCATCAGGCGATGATCGTGCAACGCCCGGCCACCCGGCAAACCCGTTCAGGAGACCGCGGCGAGCAGGCCCTCGCAGCTGCGGGCCACCGCGCGGGCGGCGGTGCGCAGCTCCCGGGCCGTGAACGGGTGCTCGGCCACCCTCTGCCAGCGGGCCAGCGCGGCCCGGGCCTCCGCCGCGATCCGGTCCGGCGGCGCGTCCGCCGGCAGCCCGAGCCGGTGGTGCGCGGCGCCGCCGGCGCCGCCGAGCAGCAGGTCCATCTCGGCCAGGTGCGCCTCGGAACCCGGCATCCGCCCGGAGCGGACCAGGTGCAGCAGCCGCAGTTCGACGAACTCGTGCGCGCTGGCCCGGATCCGCTCGGCCTCGGCCGCCGGCGCCGAGCCGGGCGCGAGGAACTCGTCCAGCACGGCCAGCGCCGAGCGGGCCTTCAGCACCTCGCTGCGGCCGACGAACTGGGCCGCGAAGACCGCGCGCAGCCGGTCGATGCCGCTGTGCTCGGTCAGCGCCGCGGCCAGGTCGGCGGAGTCGTGCACCTTGCCCTCGCGGATCAGCCGTACGGCCAGCCGAACCCCGAACAGGCCGAGCCGCCGCAGGGTCTCGCGGCGCTCGGGCCCCGACGCGGCGAAGCGGTCGGCGGTGAGCAGCAGCTCCACCACCTCGGCCATGGGCTCGGCGGCCACCGCGGCCAGGGTCCGGTACTCGTCCTCGCGCAGCGTCGCCCCGGCCGCACCGAGCAGGCCCGCGACCGGAACGACGATCGGGCAGAGCCGGCGCAGCCGCTCGTCGGCGGCGTAGCGGCCGGCGACCCGGGCGGCCGCCTCCATCGCGTCGAGGCGGGCGCCGCCGATCTCGTCGGCGCGCGACAGCACCCCGACGGCGTTGACCGGGGTGCCGTTGGACAGGCCGTCGCCGTGGAAGGACTCGAGGAAGCGGACGTCGCTGGCGTGCATGTGGCGCAGCAGGTAGATGACGGCGTCGGTCTTGGCGGCCCGCTCCCCCTCGGCGTCGAGGAACGCCATCGTGCGCAGCGACACGTCGGTGGACAGCGACGCGATGCCCGGCGTGTCGATCAGGGTGTGCCGGCGCAGCCGGGCGCTGGGCACCCGCACCTCGAGGTGGTCGACCTGCTCGGCGGCGCGGCCGAGGCTGATCCGCACGGCGCCGTCGACCCGGTTGAACGGCCGTGCCTCCACGCCGCCGCCGGTCAGGTGCGCGGTGACCGAGTAGGTGGGGCCGTCGGCGTACCAGGTGACGATCCGGGTGCACTCACCGGCGTCGGTCGGTGCCAGGCCCTCGCCGACCAGGGCGTTGAGCAGGGTGGACTTGCCGGCCTTGACCTTGCCGGCGATGGCGACGCGCAGCGGCTCGTCGAGGCGGCGGCGGGCACCGGCGATCGCGGCGCGCGCGGCGGGGTCGCCGGTCTCCGCACCCGCCCGGTCGAGCAGCGCGCGCACCTGCGGCAGCAGCGTCATGGGATCTCCGGGGTCATCGGAACCGGTCCAGTTCGTCGCGCAGTGCGGCGAGCTCGCGGGCGCGGGCCTGCCGGGCGGCGTCCGGCAGCGCGGCGGTCTCGCGGGCGGCGGCGGCCGCCGCCACGGCGGAGCGGTCCACCGCCGCGGCCCGGGCGGCGAACTCGTCGCGCAGGAACCGTTGCGTACGCCGGACCGCCTCGCGGGAGTCCCGGCTGACGTGGAAGGTCACGTCGTCGACGTAGCGGCGCAGCTCGGCCTTCGCCTGCTGGCGCCGCTGCTGGATCTGGCGGTCCCGCTCCTGTTTGATCAGGCGGCGGCCCAGGGTCATGCCCGCGAGCAGCCCGATCGGCGCGGCGAGGGCGACGTTGAACAGCGCGCCGAGCGCACCGAGCATGTAGAAGCCGCCGTAGGTGACCCGGGCCGCGGTGAACGCGCCGAGCAGCTGCTGCATCCCGGACCGGTGGAAGCTGACGTCCAGCCCGCCGACCTTGCCCAGGCCCTGCTCGGGCGACGGCAGGTCGACGTCGAGGCTGTCGTACTCGAGGTCGAAGCGTTCCGCGACGTCGCGGGCGAGCTGCTCGGTGCGGGTGACCAGCAGCATCAGGTTGTCGACGGCGGTGGCCGTGGCCTCCCGGGCCGCCCAGGCCTGGAAGTCGCGCCAGGTGTCGCGCGGATCGGAGGAGTCGAGCAGCTCCTCGCCGCCGCGCAGCAGGGCCCTGAGCCGTTCGCGCAGGTCGTGGTCGACGTCGGCGGAGAGGTCCTGGATGCCGTCGCCCAGCACGGTCTGCCAGGTGCCCAGCTCCTGGGTGCGGCGCCGGCGCTCGGCGTACCGGTCGGTGATCGCGGCGGCCGCGGCGGGCGACGCCGCCGCGGCCCGCTCGGCCTCCACGCGCTCGCGTAGCTGCCCGACGACGAACGCGAGCTCGGCGCGCGCGGCGGCCCGCACCCCCGACCGGGCCGCGTCGAGCACGTCGCGGCGCAGCACCTCGACCAGGCGCGGGAAGCCCGACTCGGTGTTGAGCTCGGTGCTGTCGCGGGCCTGGGCGCGCAGCCGCAGGAACGAGGAGACGGCGATGATCGGCACGTCGAGGCCCCGCTTGGCGAGGTGCCCGGCGTTGAGCTCGACGATGCGCCGCCACTCGCCGTGCAGGTCGGTCTTGGTGACGACGCAGTAGACGTTCGGGCAGCGTTCCAGCGTGCGGCGCAGGAACTCGACCTCGGGCGCGGTCAGCTCCTGGGCCGCGTCGGTCACGAAGAGCGCCGCGCCGGCCGTCGCGAGCGCGGCGAGGGTGAGGTTGCCCTGCGCGGAGTCGAGGCCGCCGACGCCGGGGGTGTCGATGAGGGACAGGCCGGCGCCGAGCAGCCGCCGGTCGAGGCGCACCTCGACGCTGCGCGGCGCGGCCTCGCCCTCGGCGACCGGCGCACCCTCGGTGACGTGCCGGTAGAGCTCGCCGAACGGCACGCCGACGGGGCTGAGGGTGCCGTCCTCGGCGGGGATCTGCAGGGTGACCGACGGCGGCGTGCCGAAGCGCAGCACGGTCGGGACCGCGGTGACGATGTCGGCGTCGACCGGGCAGACGTCGGTGCGCAGCAGGGCGTTGACCAGGGTGCTCTTGCCCTGCTTGAACTCGCCGACGACAGCGACGGCGACCTCGTCGGCGCGCAGCCGCCCGGCGGCCCGGTCCAGCCGCGCGGCCAGGTCGGGGCGATCGGCCGCGGCGGCCAGGCGGCGCGCGCCGTCCAGCTCGGCGAGCAGGTCCGTGGCCAACCGGCTCCCTCACTACTCCTCGACGCGGGCCTGCGCAGACCCTATCGCGGGCGGAGCCGGTTTCAGAAGGTCACCCCGCCGGACCCCGCGCAGCGTGCGGACGGCGACGACCGCCCAGGCGGCGAGCAGGCAGGCGTACAGCATCACGGCGAGGCCGGCGAGCATTGCCGAGCCGGTGCGCAGCGCGAGCCCGCTGGTGCCGGTGGCCACCGTGCCGACCGGGAACGTGAAGCTCCACCAGGTCAGCGAGAAGGGCAGCCCGGCCCGGGCGGTCCGCACGGTGATCGCGGCGGCCAGCGCCGCCCAGAACAGGGCGAAACCCAGCGCCGGTACGCCGTAGAGCACCGCGGCCAGTTGCGCGCCGGTCGCGTACGGCTCGGCCAGCACGCCCTCGGAGGCGCGGCCGAGCAGGTGTGCGGCGGTGACCGACTGGCCGAGCGGGCCGAGCACGATCCACAGTGTCGGCACCATCCGGGCGGGGCCGGCCTGGTGCAGCACCAGCCGCCCCCAGAGCTGGCCGATCACCAGAACCGCCGCGAACAGGCTGATCCCGAACATCGCGTAGCAGGCCAGCAGCAGCTCGGCCCGGGCCGACACGTGCGGGACGAGCAGCGCGCCGCCGGCGGCGGAGACCATCGGCGAGACCACCGGCATGAGCCAGCCGCCGAAGGCCGCGTCCGGGCCGACGCGGTGCCGGGTCATCATCCGGTACGGGACCGCGACGGCGACCACCAGTCCGAGCACGGTGCCGACCGTCCAGAGCACCAGGTCGACGGCGACCGCGGCCGGTTCGCCGAGCCAGTCCCGGCCGATCAGCAGCGTGCCGGCGCCGACGGTCATCAGCGCCATCGGCGGCGCGCCCCAGAACTGCGCCATGACCGGGTCGTCCGCGTACGTGGTCGCGTGCCGCAGCGCCGCGACCACCAGCACCACCAGCAGCGCCGCGGCCAGCGCCCACGCGAAGGTGGCCACGGCGTGCAGCCCCGGCACCCGCACCGGCAGCGAGACGGCGGCCGTGGCGAGGATGCCGGTGCCCATCACGCCGGCGAACCAGTTCGGGCCGAACACGATCGTCGGGACGGTACGGGCCGGTCTCTCCAGCAGCGCGGTCATGATCCCCACTCTCCGGTCTCCCGCACCGCCCCGGTAGCCGTCCCAACCCTCATGCCTCATAGGCTGCGGTTATGCCTCTGCCGCCGCAGGTGACCGACCTGACCCCGTTCGACCTGCTGCTCAGCGTCGCCCGGCTGGGCAGCGTCGGTCGCGCGGCGGCCGCACATCGCATCTCCCAGCCGGCCGCCAGCGCCCGCCTGCGCGAGCTCGAACGCCGGCTCGGGCTGACTCTGCTGCACCGCTCGCCGCGCGGCTCGACGCTGACCGCCACCGGCGCCCTGGTCGCCGACTGGGCGCGGGCGGCCGTGGACGCGGCCGACGCCCTGGCCGCCGGCGCCGCCGCGCTGCGCACCACCCACGAGAGCCGGCTCGCGGTGGCCGCCAGCCAGACCGTCGCGGAATATCTGCTGCCCGCGTGGCTGGTCGCGCTGCGATCCGGGCATCCCGGGCTGAGCGTGACGCTGCGGGCGGCGAACTCCGCCGAGGTGGCGGCGGCGGTCGTCGCGGGCGAGGTGGAGCTGGGCTTCGTCGAGGGCCCGGACGCGCCGGCCGGGCTGCACGCCGAGACCGTCGCCGCCGACCGGCTGGTCGTCGTCGTGGCGCCGGGTCACCCCAGGTCGAGGCGGCGGCGGGGCGTCGCCGCGGCCGAACTGGCCGCGACCCCGCTG
>NZ_JBEZXZ010000144.1:0-22882 GCF_040638275.1 Actinoplanes sp. NPDC026623
GCGGGCGGCGCCGCCGAGCAGGAGGGCGCCGCCGAGGACCAGGGCGCGGCCGCCGGGCAGGCCGGCGCCGCAGCGGCGCACATGTCCCGGAAGGCCAAGCGGGCCGCGGCCAAGAAGTGGGCCAAGGCCATGGGCAAGGGCGCCAGGAAGGGTGCCGGCGCCGCCAAGCAGAAGCAGGAGGCCGGCGCCGCCGAGGAGGGTGCCGCCCAGGAGGGCGCCGCCGCTCAGGAGGACCTGGACGCCGCGGTGACCGACGCCAGGGCCGCGCTGCTGGTCGCCTGCCTGGACCTGGCCGGCAAGAAGGCCGCCGCCGGCGAGGCCGCGGGCGCCGGTGACGAGGCCGGTGCCGGCGAGCAGGCGGGCGCCGATGAGCAGGCGGGCGCCGATGAGCAGGCGGGCGCCGACGAGCAGGCCGGTGCGGACGAGCAGGCCGCCGACGAGGCGGGCGCGGCCGAGGAGCAGGAGGCTCCCGCGAAGAAGTAGCCGCAACGCACTGGTCCCGCCCGCGTGAGTCCCGGGCGGGACCGGTGCGTTGCCGTCAATGTCCGCGCGAGGCGCGCAGGCCGTCGACGGTGGGCTTCCAGTCGGCGCTGTCGCGGCTGTCGGCGGTGAGGCCACGGCCTGATGCGATGGCGATGGCGACGAAGAAGAGCAGTACGGCGATTCCCATGACGTTTCACACCCTTGATCCGGCGAGTTCTGGGCCGGTGCGCACCGGGTTGCTGCTACCAGCATGAACCGGCCGGGCGGCCGCGGACAGTGGCAGAGATGCCATACATCTTCAAAATCCTGCCAGTTCGTCGTAGGCTGGCGGACATGCTGAGGAGTGTCGCCGTCATCGTCCAGCCCGACGTGGCCGTCTTCGAGCTCGGCGTGCTGTGCGAGCTGTTCGGCTACGACCGCACCGACGAGGGGCTCCCGGCGTACGAGTTCGCCGTGTGCGGCGTGGACGGTGCCGAGGTCCGTACCCACGCGGGTTTCTCGATCTCGCCCGGCCACGGCCTGGGACCGGCCGACGAGGCCGACCTGGTCGCGGTCGTGCCGAGCAACGCCGAGCTGGAGCCGCCCGCCGCCGTCCTCGACGTGCTGCGGCGCGCACACGCGCGCGGCGCGTGGGTGATGAGCGTCTGCACCGGCGCGTTCGTGCTCGGCGCGGCCGGCCTGCTCGACGACCGCCACTGCACCACGCACTGGCGGCACACCGACGCGCTGGCCGCCCGGTTCCCGGCCGCGAAGGTCGACCCGAACGTGCTCTACGTCGCGGACGGCAACGTCATCACCAGCGCGGGCACCTCCGCCGCCGTCGACTGCGGGCTGCACCTGATCCGCGAGGAGCAGGGCTCGGCCGTGGCCACCCAGCTCGCCCGCCGGATGGTCGTCCCGCCGCACCGCGAGGGCGGCCAGGCCCAGTTCATCGAGCGGCCGGTGCTGCCGGTCGAGTGCGAGACGCTGCAGCCGCTGCTGGCCGAGATCCTGCAGAGCCTCGACCAGCCGCACACCGTGGACACCCTGGCGCTGCGGGCGCACATGGCGCCGCGCACCTTCGCCCGCAAGTTCCGGGCCGAGACCGGCTCGACACCGCACGACTGGCTGACCGGCCAGCGGGTGCTGCTCGCCCGGCGCCTGCTCGAGGACTCGGACCTCGGCGTCGACGCGATCGCCGTCCGGGCCGGCTTCGGCGGCGCCGCCACCATGCGACACCACTTCGGACACCGGCTGCACACGACGCCGCAGGCCTACCGGTCGATGTTCCGGACCCGGACCGCCTGACCCCGCGCGGCCGGTCGTTACTATCTCCCCGTCGAAGGGTGGGAAAAGTGACGGTGGACCCGACGCGGTCGTTGCGGTGGTTCGGCGGATTCGCCGTGCTCGTCTTCGGCATCGTGCCGGCGGTGATGCTCACCCTGCTGGTCGCGCAGGGCCGGACGCCCGGCTCGGTCGGAGTCCTGCTCATCTTCGGCGTCCCGCTCGTGCTGCTCGGCCTGTTCATCGCCGTCCTCGGGATGCGGGGCGGCGCCGACCCGGAGCTGACCAGCCGCCGGATGCACCTCTCGATGGCGCTGGTCGCCGGCGCGGACGTGCTCATGCTCGGCGGAAACTGGATCATCCGAACGATGGCCGCGTAACCCCTCCGACGCCCGGCGCGCCGCCCCCGAAAAGAATCTTGGTCGCCACTGTCACGCAGAGGGGTTCCCCGGGACCTACCTTAGGTGGGAGTTCAACGGCGAACGGAGACACCGGTGGTCGACGCGGACGACGTGGACAGCTCGATCGCGCCCGCGCCGCCCCCGCCGGTCATCGCGAACCCGCCTCCCGCCGCGCAGATCGAGGAGTTCTTCCGGCGCTACTGGGAGGGGCTCGTGCGCAGCCTGCTGCGCGAGGGCGCCAACCGCTGGGAGGCGCAGGACGCCGTCGCCGAGGCGATCCGTGAGGCGCTGCGCCGCTGGTCCGAGCTGACCCATCCGGTCGCCTGGGTGCGCACCGCGGCCCGGTCACACTGGCTCAAGTCGCGCCGCGGCGCCGGGCAGGCGGACGCCGAGGTGCTGGTCGCCGACGTCGCCGAGCTCGGCGAGGGCCAGGCCGACCCGGACCTGGTCGCCTACGAGCTGGAGGAGTGGTTCGCCGGGGTGCTCGCCCAGCTGCCTCCCGCCCGGCGTGAGGCGCTCGAGCTGTCCGCGGAGGGGCTAACCCCGGCCGAGATCGCCGAGCTGGTCGGCAAGACGCCGGAGGCCGTCCGCACGGCGCTCAAACTCGGCCGCAGGCAGGCGGTGGCGATGTGGCGGCAGGCGCCCGAGCAGCGCCAGCCCGAGCCGCGCCAGCACCCGCAGGCATCAGATCCTGAGGCGGGGAGGCCCTGATGGCCCACTCCGAACCGCAGCCGGGGCCCCGCGAGGACCCGTCCGAGCGGGACGACTCCACGCTCACCCACGCCATGATGATCGCCGCGCTCAACCAGATCCTCTGGGAGTGCGGCTACGACCCCGTCGCCGAGGACAGGGTGGAACCGCCCTCGTGGCCCGCCGGCACCGGCGCGGCGGACCGGCTCATCGAGGACGCCCGGCAGCGCGCCGACGGGATCGTGGCCGCCGCGCTCGAGACCGCGGTGCAATACACCGACGCGGCCCTGGACCGGGCCGCCCAGATGGTGATCAGCGCCCGGCGCACGGTCTCGGCCGGCGCGGCCGCGCCGATCGAGCTCGCCCCGATGCCCGCCGCCGCGCCCGGCGGCACGACCGTCGGCGCCGCCTGGTTCGCGGCCGCCAAGGCGGCCGGCGTCTACCTGCCGATCGCTGACCAGGTCGCGGTGCAGGCCCTCGATCTCTTCGCGGCCTGCCTCTACGACGCGGCACACGCCGTCCCGCCCGACCTCGAGGCCGCCTACCGGGTCGGCGTGGAGGTGGTCGCCCTCGGCATCAGCCGCCACGAGGCCCTGCCCGCCACGATGGGCGTCGTCCTCGACCACGTCGGCGACGGCGAGGTCGTCCGCCGCCCGGCCCGGCAGGTGGCCGGCGCGTTCGCCGGCGGGTTCGCCGCCGCGCTGCAGGCCCGCACGCTGGCCCAGCAGGAGTCGCTGCACCGGGCCGCCCAGCGCGCCGCCCGCGAGTTCCAGCTCGCCCTGCAGGACAGCGAGGCCCGCTACCGCCGGCTCGCCTACTACGACCCGGTGACCGGCCTGGCCAACAAGACCCGCCTGGTGCAGCGGCTGCGGCAGGCCGCCAACGGCGACGACCCGGCCCGGCACGTCGGGCTCTGCCTGATCGACGTCGGCGGCCACCCCGGCGTCTGCGAGCAGTTCGGCGCCGACGCCGGAGACCACGTGCTGACCGAGGTGGCCCGGCGGCTGCAGCAGATCGTCCGGCATCCCGACTACCTGCTCGCCCGGCACGGCGGCCGCACGTTCGCGGTCCTGGTGCAGGGCAGCGCCGGCCTCGCGCACCTCGCCGAGCTCGCCGAGCGCATCACGGCCGAGCTGGCCGAGCCGGCCTCGCTGCCCGGCACCGGACTGACCGCGGCGCTGCTGGCGGCCGTCGGCGTCGTCGACGTGCCGGCCGGCGGCCTCGACGTCGCCCGCGTCCAGGTGGACGCGGAGATCGCCCTGCGGCAGGCGCGGACCGGCACCACCGGCTGGGCCAGCTACGACCCGCAGCCGGCGCTCCCCGGCCGGGCGCGGGCGGCGACCAGCGTCTCCGGCCTGGTCACCGGGCCGGCGTCCTATCAGCCGATCGTCAGGGTCAGCACCGGCCGGGTCGTCGGGCTGCACACCCGGATGGCCTGGCGGCACCCGCACCTGGGCACCCTTGACCTGGCCCGGATCGGCCAGCTCACCGGGGACCGCGACACCATCACCCGGCTCGCCGGCAGCCTGCTGCGGCAGGCCTGCCGGCAGGCGATGAACTGGGACGGCGGTAAGAAGGGCCCGTTCATCGGCCTCGACCTGCCGGTGCACCAGATCGGCTACCCGGACATCGTCGAACTGGTCCGCGAGGCCCTCGCCGGCAGCGGCCTGCCGGCGAAGAGGCTGCACCTGCACCTGTCCGGGCTGGACGCGGTTCCCGCCGGAACGCACAGCAACACCGTGCTGGCCGCGCTCGCCGCGCTGGGCGTGCGGCTGGTCCTCGACGACTTCGGTACGGGTTACAGCAGCATCGCCTACCTGCGGGACCTGCCGGTGCACGGCCTGCGCACCCCGGCATCGCTGCTGCGGGCGTCGCCGGGCGGCATCGACGTCGACCGCGAGCTGCTCACCGGCATGGCCCGGGTGGCGCACTCGCTGGGCCTGACCCTGACGGTGCACGGCGTGGACGACGAGCGCGGCGCCGCCGCGCTGGCCGGCACCGGCTGCGACGGCGCGCAGGGCCTGCGCTTCGGTGCGCCGAGCACGCCGCACCAGGTGCCGACGCTGCTGCGGCCGGCGGCGACGCTCGTCGCCGTGGCGGACCGGCTGGTGGCATCGTGACCGACCACAGTGGAGTAGGGTTCCTCGGCATGGGTAACGCGGACGCGGACTATGCCGGCCGGCCCAGCAGCGCCCGGATCTACGACGCCCTGCTCGGCGGCAACCACAACTTCGAGGCGGACCGCGAGGCCGCCAAGCGGCTGCTGTCGATGATCCCGGCGGCGGGCGAGATGGCCCGGGCCAACCGCGCGTTCCTCAACCGGGCCGTGCGGTTCCTGCTCGACGCCGGGGTGCGCCAGTTCCTCGACATCGGCAGCGGCATCCCCACGGTCGGCAACGTGCACGAGATCGCCCAGCGCGAGGTCCCCGAGGCCCGGGTGGTCTACGTCGACATCGACCCGGTCGCGGTCGCGCACGCCGGCGAGATCCTCCGCGACAACCCGCTCGCCACGGTCGTGCAGGCCGACATGCGCTTCCCGCAGGCGATCCTCGAGCACGCCGAGGTGCGCAAGCTGATCGACCTGGACCAGCCGGTCGGGCTGCTGCTGGTGTCGATGCTGCACTTCGTGCCCGACGACGACGCGTTCACGGCCGTCGACCGGCTGCGGGAGGCGCTGCCGGCCGGGTCCTACATCGTCATCTCGCACGGCGTCTCCGAGACACCCGCCGACGCGGCCGGTGACGGCGTGGCGGCGCTCTACCAGCGCACGGACGTGTCCACGGCGACGGGCCGGGACCGGGCGCAGATCATGCGCTTCTTCGGCGGCTCCGAGCTGGTGCCGCCCGGCCTGGTCTGGGTCAACGAGTGGCCGGACGGCCCGCAGGACGACGCCGCGTCCGGCGACATGGCCGTGGTGGCCGCGATCGGCCGCAAGGCATAGCCCAGGTAACGAACCTGCCAGGGTCTTCCGCCATGGATGGGCTCAGTCCCCGGGCTCCAGCAGGTCGGCCTCGAGCAGCTCGCGGACCCGGGGGATCACCTCGGTGCCGTAGCGGCGGATCGACGTCATCATCGCCTCGTGCGGCAGCGTGCCCGCCGAGTACTTGAGGTCGAAGCGCTGCGCGTCCAGCACCCCGACCGTACGGGCGATCTTGCGGGCCACCGTCTCCGGCGAACCGACGTGCCAGGCGCCGTCGGCGATGTCCGCCTCGAACCGGTCGCGGGTCAGCGGCGGCCAGCCGCGCTCCGCGCCGATCCGGGTGATCGACGCCCGCGCGTGCGGCCAGAGCGTCTCGATCGCCTCCTCGTCGGTCGCGGCGACGAAGCCCGGTGCGTGCACCGCGATCGGCAACTGCTCGTGCTCGTACTGGTCCAGCGCCCGGTGGTACAGCTCGACGTACGGGGCGAAGCGGGCCGGGTCGCCGCCGATGACGGCCAGCACCAGCGCGAAGCCGTGGCGGGCCGCGCGGACCACCGACTCCGGGGTGCCTCCGACGCCGATCCAGGCGGGGATGCGGCCGGACTCGGTCTTCGGGTAGACCTGCTGCCCGGCCAGCGGCGCCCGGACGGTGCCGTGCCAGGTCACCGCGTCCTCGGTGAGCAGCTCCGCCATCAGGCCGGCCTTCTCCGCGAAGAGCCGGTCGTAGTCGTCGAGGTCGTAGCCGAACAGCGGAAACGACTCGGTGAACGAGCCGCGGCCCAGGGTGAGCTCGGCCCGGCCCTGCGAGACCGCGTCGAGGGTGGCGAAGCGCTCGAAGACGCGTACCGGGTCGTCGGAGCTGAGGACCGTCACGGCGGTGCCGAGCCGGATCCGCCGGGTGCGGCTCGCGATCGCGGCGAGCACGATCTCCGGCGCCGACACCGCGAAGTCGTCGCGGTGATGCTCGCCGATCCCGAAGACGTCCACCCCGACCTCGTCGGCGAGCACGGCCTGCTCGACGACGTTGCGGATGACCTGCGCGTACGGCAGCGGCGCGCCGTCCGGTCCGGCGGTGACGTCGCCGAAGGTGTCCAGTCCGAATTCCACGGGCAGCATGCCGTTGATCATGCACCCAGCGGGCGGGGCGTGCCCGGCGGGCCGCCGCTTTCGGGTGGCTTCATTGTCTGGGCACGAATCTAGGCATTGAATACATGAGTGTCATGAATCCGGCACAAAGGGCAATACCTCACATCGACCTCACGTTTGGGTGGCCATCCGTTCGCCGATGGCGCCTCGAGGGGGAGGAGTCGCGACATTGAGATCGACGACAGCGCGGAGATTGTCCTGGGGGCTGGGGGTCTCGACCGCCACGGCGCTGGCCGCGTTCGGCGTGGCCGCCTGGCGGGCGACCGCGTCACCGCCGTCGCCCACCACCTCGGGGGTGGCGGCCGAGCCGGCGCGGGTCTCCGACCCGAGCCCGCCGCCCGAGCAGGTCGCGGGCACCGGCGGCGAGCCCCTCACCACCGATGAGGTCCGCAGGGCGCGCGTGGCGGCGCTGACGCCGGGACTCGCCGCCGGCGCCGAGGACGTGACCGGCGCCGCCGGCCCCGAGTACCTGTCGGCCGAGGTCGGCGAGGGCGCGGGGCGCCACGCCGAGGTCTACTACTACGACTACCGGACCGAGCGGCTCGTCAAGCAGGTCGTCGACCTCGGCACCGGCCGGGTGACCGGGTCGTACTCGGCCACCCGGATGCAGCCGCCGGCGGCGCACCGCGAGGTCGGCGCCGCGCTCGATCTCCTGCTCGCCGGGCCGTTCGCCGCCGACCTGCGTGACGGCTACGCCGCGGCGACCGGGCGAGCGTTCGCCGGCCGGGACGACATCGTCGTCACCGCACACGTCTACGAATCCCGGCCCGCCGAGCCCCTGGTCCGCCAGTGCGGTGCGCACCGCTGCCTGCAGTTGGTCGTGCAGGCCGTGGACGGCCCGTTCATCGACCTCAACCACCTCATCATCGACCTTTCCGGGCGCTCGATCGCCCGGCTGACGTAGCGGGGGCCGGGGGCATGGGAACCACCAGAACGAGGAGCGCCGCCGCGGCGGCCGTGCTGACCCTGTCCGGCGGCGTCATCGCCGCGGCCGCCACCCCGGCGGCCGCCCGGGCGCCCGGCGCGGCGCAGTGCACGGCCGCCACCATGGTCCGGGAGACGCTGCCGAACGGCACCACCTGGCAGCTCTGCTGGCGCATCCACGAAAAGAGCGGGCTCGTCCTGGAGGACGTGCGAATCTCCTCCCGGCGCTACCCGGAACCGGTGCGGATCCTGCGATCCCTGACCGTGGCCCAGCTCAACGTGCCGTACGACTCCGGCGAGACGGAGTACAACGACATCACCGAGTACGGCTTCGGCGGCGCGTACCTGCAGACCCTGGCCGGGGACGACTGCAGGGGCGGCTCCGCGCGGGTCGGCTCCGACGGCGACGAGGTGCCGCGGCGCCGCAAGGTGCTCTGCGTGAGCGCGGAGGCCTCCGGGCCGGCGTACCGCCTGGGCAACGACGAATCGGCGGCCAGGCCGTACTCCCGGCAGGGCCACGACCTGGTGCTGCGCGCGGTGAGCAAGGTCGGCTGGTACGAGTACATCACCGAGTACCGCCTGCACGACGACGGCGAGATCTCGGCGCGCCTCGGCGCCTCCGGCAATCTGTCGCCGGTGGACTACGGCAACGCCGGCAACGGCTGGCCGATCGGCAGGGGCGCCCGCGACTTCGCGACCAGCCACTACCACAGCGCCTTCTGGCGGGTCGACTTCGACCTCGCCGGCCGCGGCGGCGAGCAGGTCGAGCAGGTCGACACCACGGTGGTGGGCGAGGGGAGCATGACCGCGGCGCTCAGGACCAGCCGCCGGGTCATCGCCAGGGAGGGCAGCTTCTCGAGGGCCAACCGCCGCTGGTGGCGGGTCGCGAGCCGGACCGCGCGGAACGCCGACGGGCACGCCCGCTCGTACGAGCTGGTCACCACCGGCGGCGACGTCTACGAGGCACACCCGGAGACCGCGCCGGACGTGACGTTCACCCAGCGCCACGGCTGCGAGCGGTACGCGACGGACAACAACGACCCGCAGTGCCCCACCCGCCGGACCATCCTGGACTACGCGCGGAACGCCGAGACCATGACGGACCCGGTGATGTGGGTCCGCGTCGGCTTCCACCACGTGCCGCGCGACGAGGATCAGAGCCCGATGCCGCTGCACTGGCAGGGCTTCGACCTCGCGCCCCGGGACTTCACCGAGATCAACCGCCTCGCCCCGGACGCACTCACCGGCGTCAACGGCCAGCGGTGACGCCCGTACCCAGATCGGCCCTGGCCCTGGCCGTGATCCTGGCGGCCCTGGCGGGCGGCGGTCCCGAGGCGCCCCGCGCCGCCGCAACCACCGCCACGACCGCCGCCGCGCCGCGCGGGATCGACGTGCTGTTCGCCCGGATGATGGTCGCGCACCACGCGCAGGCGGTCCGGCTGAGCCGGATCATGGTCACCAAGCCGGGCCTGTCCGAGCGGGTCTTCCGCATCGCCGACTTCATCGCACACGACCAGCAGCGCGAGATCGACGAGACCAACGCCTGGCTGGTCGCGTGGGGCCACCCGGCCGCCGACCCGGCGGACCCGGCCCTGCGGCGGATGCGCGGCGGCGACGCCGCGGCGCACGGCATGCTGACCGAGGAGCAGGTGCGCGAGGTCGGGTCCGCGCCGCCCGCGACGGCGGCCCGGCTGTTCCTGCGGCGGATGATCGCGCACCACACCGGCGCGATCACCATGGCCCGCTCGGTGCTCGAGGCCGGCGGCAACGCCTACATCCACAACCTGGCGGCACACATCGTCAACACGCAGACGGCGGAGAACGACGCTATGCGGACCCTGCTGGTCGCGCGCGGATGCCGGCCCGGGATACGTTCCCGGGCCGGGTGCATCTAGATGACGAACCGGGAGACCAGCGCCTTCAGGTCGCTGGACATCCGCGCGACCTGCTCGGCGGCGGCATGGGTCTCGGTGACGCCGGCACTCGCGACCTGACTGGCGCCGGCGACCGCCGCGAGATTGCTGGCGATGCCGGCCGAGGCTTCCGCGGCGTCGCTGACGCTGCGGTTGATCTCGTGGCTGGTGGCCGTCTGTTCCTCCACCGCGGAGGCGATGGTCGTCTGGTAGTCGTTGATCTGCGAGATGACCGCGGTGATGCCGGCGATCGCCTCGACGGCCTTGCCGGTGTCGCGCTGGATCGCCTGCACCTGGCGGGCGATGTCCTCGGTCGACTTGGCGGTCTCCTGCGCCAGGTCCTTGACCTCGGTGGCCACCACCGCGAAGCCCTTGCCCGATTCGCCGGCGCGGGCGGCCTCGATGGTGGCGTTGAGGGCGAGCAGGTTGGTCTGCCCGGCGATCGCGGTGATGGCCTTGACCACGTCGCTGATCTGCGCCGACGACTCGCCCAGCTGGGCGACGACGGCCGTGGTCGATTCGGCGACGGTGACCGCCTCGCCGGCCACGCCGGCGGCCTGCCCGGCGTTGCGGGAGATCTCCCGGATGGAGGAGCCCATCTGCTCGCTCGCCGCGGCGAGGGCGGACACGTTCTGCGAGACGTCGCCCGCGGCCCGGGCGACCGCGTCGGCCTCGGCGCCGACCGCGTCGATGCCGCCGGCGATGGTCGCGGACACCTCGGTGAGGTGCTGCGCGGACGCGGCCAGCTCGGTTGCCGAGCTGTCCAGCCGGCTCAGGGTGGAGCGCATGCTCTGCGTCGCGCCGTTGAGCGCCAGGGCCATCGTGCCGATCTCGTCGCGGGAGCGCACCTCGACCCGCTGGGTGAGATCGCCCGCGCTGACCTGGTCCAGCACGGTCGCCATCCGCTTGATCGACCGGACGCTCTGGCGGATCACCGCCCAGGCGACCCCGAAGGCGAGGAGGAGGCCGGCCACCACGATGCCGATGATGAACATCCGGTTGGAGCGGTACGAGTCCTGCGCCGCCGCCTGACTCCGGGCGGCCAGGGCGGCCTCGTCGGTGATCAGGGCGGTGATGACGGTGCCGGACCTGACCAGCCCCGGAGTCAGGGCGTTGAAGCTTGTCAGGTACGCCGTGCCCTGGCCGGCGGTGGCGGCCGGCAGCAGCGTCGAGTCCCGGTCCGTACGGAAGTCGAGGAGCGTCTTCTTGACCTGCGCCGCGCGCGGGTCGGCACTGAGCGTGCCCAGGGCCGCGTACTGGGCCAGGGCCTTGTCCTGGACGGCGTCCTCGGCCTTGACCTGCTGGATCATCGCCTCGGCCCGGGGGCCCGGCGCGGAGGCCAGCATCGTGAGGTAGAGGAAGCTGCGCAACGCCGAGGCCCGCAGCGTCTCCAGCGCGGTGGTCGGCAGCAGCGCGTGCTGGTAGGTGTGCGTCGCCGCGGCGTTGGCCCGCTGCTGTGCGACGAGGCCGCCCCAGGCGGTGATGAGCGCGGTCACCGCGACGAGCGTCATGGCGATGGAGAACTTGACCGCCAGCGGCAGGTCACCCAGCCGGGTCAGCGGGTGGCGCCGCCGCTCGTCCGGTTGCCGCGACTCGTCGAGGGTGTGCTGCATCGGCTTGCCTTCCTGACGGTGTCCTGCCCGATCGCCGCCGGGTCTGTCCGGCAGGTGGACTATCAGCACCGCCGCGCCGGAACTGAGGGCTCCGCCACACCGCACCCGAGCCGCACCCCGGCCGCACCCCGCCGGGCAGGACCCCTAGGCCGCCTCCAGGCTGATCTCCCGGGTCCGCATGAGCATGTGGTGGAAGTCCTGGGCGTTGACGGGCCTGCTGAAGAAGTACCCCTGGATGGCGGGGCAGTCGGCGGCCCGCAGGGCCTCCCAGTCCGCGAGGTCCTCGACGCCCTCGGCGACCGCGGACATGTTCAGCGAGCGGGCCAGCCAGAGCACGGCCGAGATGATCGATTCCTTGCGGCTGTCGTGTGCCAGGCCGGCGACGAACGACCGGTCCAGCTTCACGATGTCCGCGGGCACGGACTGCAGCCAGGTCAGCGAGCTGTACCCGGTGCCGAAGTCGTCCAGGGCGATCCGCACGCCCAAAGCCTTGATGGCATGCAGCCGGTCCCGCAGGTCGACGGAGTTCGACAGCAGCGCGGTCTCGGTGATCTCCAGGACCAGCCGCGACGGGTCCTCGAGGCCGCCCTCGGCCAGCAGCCGGGCGAGCGTGGGGACGAAGTCCGGCTCGTTCAGCTGGCGCGGGCTGACGTTGACCGACACGTAGCCCAGTTCGTGCCGCCACTGCTGCAGGCGGCTCAGCGCGGTAGCGAGCACGTGCTCGCCGAGCGGGACCACGAGGCCGGTCTCCTCGGCCGTCGCGATGAAGTGCCCCGGCGCGAGCAGCTGTCCCTCGGTGGTCCACATTCGAACCAGGGCCTCGGCGCCGACGATGAGGCCGGTGGCGGGCGAGACGATGGGCTGGAACCAGACCGGCAGCGTCGCCATCCGGTCGCCGTCGAGGGCCTGCCGCAGCCGCGACTCGGCGGTGATGCGCTGCTGGACCACCACCCGCATCTCGTCGTTGAAGATCTCCAGGCGGTTGCCGCCGGCGCGCTTGGCCGAGTACATGGCGGTGTCGGCGGCCAGCACGGCCTGCTCCGCCTGCTCCGGATCGTCAGCGACGGCCAGGCCGATGCTCATGGCCAGCCGCAGCCGGCCACCGGCCACCGGCAGCGGCTGGGCCATCGCCGCCAGCACCGCCCGGCCGGTGTCGAGGCCGTCCCGCAGGGGTCCGGGCTGGGCCACCACGAACTCGTCGCCGCCCAGCCGGGCGACCAGCGAGCCGCGCGGCACGGTCTGCTCCAGCCGGGTGGCGAGGGCGCGCAGCACGTCGTCGCCGGTGGAGTGGCCGGACCCGTCGTTGATCGTCTTGAACCGGTCCACGTCCAGGTAGAGCACGGACACCGGACCGTCGTTCGCGCCGAGCAGCTCGACCAGGTCCACCTCGAACGCGGACCGCGACAGCAGCCCGGTCAGCGAGTCCTGCCGCACCTGGCGGCGCAGCGCGGCCTCGTGCTCCTGCTGCCGGGTGACGTCCAGGCAGTGCACGAAGATCGACTGCAGTCGGCCCTCGCGGTCGCGCAGGCCGTTGCTGTGTATCTCGATCCAGATCACCGAACCGTCGTCGTGGCGGCGGTACGGATGGGAGATCGTGGTGTGTGCGTCGGGCGCGCTCAGCAACTGCATGACGAGCGTGCCCGGCTCGTACCCCTCCGGGGTCAGCGGCAGGTCGGTGACCATGAAGCCCGGCGGCAGCGGATCGGGCAGGCCGAGCCAGGTCCGGAACGCCGAGTTGGTGCGCTGCACCAGGCCGTCGGGGCCCATCATGGCCATCGGCACCGGGGTCTCGTCGAACGCCACACCGAGCTGGGCCTGGCTGGCGGCGAGGCTGTCCTGCGCCTGCCGCTCCTCGGCCTCGGTCAGCCGCCACGCCACCACCTGGAAGGCCGCCGCGATGAGCACGGCCAGGCCGTGCAGCAGGGCCCAGACCCACGGGTGCGCCATCGCGCTGTGGTGGTCGTAGGTCAGGTTGCTGACCAGGGTGCCGAAGACGGCGTGGTGCAGGGTGGTGCCGATCAGGAACACGCAGAAGGGCGTCCAGTCGCGGTACAGCGACAGCGCGGCGACGGCGATGAAGAACGAGAAGTGCGCCTCGGTCAGCCCACCGGACATGGCGACGAAGCCGCCGCACGCGACGGTCAGGCCGGCGGCGACGAAGATCGAGGGCAACCGGCGCGGGGGCAGCAGCACCGCGGCCACCACGCACGGCAGGATCAGGGCGACGCTCAGCAGCCAGGCCGCGCCGAGTTCGCCGTGGACGTAGCCGAAGACGGTCAGGGCGATCACGCTCGACGCGAGCAGCAGCGTCAGCAGCCGATGGCGCCGCGCCCAGTCCTCGCCGCGCAGGCCGCCGCCGGCGGGAAGCCAACCGCGCATAGTCGAACTCCCATCTCGTCGGTCGTCAATGTGCAGAATCGGCGCGGCGGGTCCCGGCATGAGTGAACGGGCCGTTGCCGCGGGGTTGTCGCCCCTCAGGCCGTGGCCACGGCGTGCGGCGCCCGGTTGCGGCCGGCGCCCATGAGGACCCAGCACACGATCAGCGCCGCGGTCAGGCCGACGGACGCGGACAGCCAGACCGCGACCTGGCCGCTGACCAGCCCGTACGCGCACCAGCAGGAGCACGCGGCGGCGGTGAGCCGCCAGCGCAGCGGCGACAGGCCCGCCAGGTCCTGGGTCCGGTTGCGCAGCAGCGACAGCGGCTGCGGCACCGCCGCGAGCGTCGCGGCGACCGCGAGCACCGAGCCGAGGAACGCCGACAACCGCGTCGGCTCGAAGTCGGTCGTCGCGGTGGCGACCGCGCAGATCGCCGCCGCGCAGAGCACGCCCGCCGCACCCGCCGCGCCGGTCAGCAGCCGCCGCCGGGTACGCAGCTCACCCTGCTTGATCAGCACCGCCACCAGGATCGACAGCCCGGCGAGCCCGGTCACCGTGTTCGTGACCACCTGAACGGTCTCCCCGGTCAGCAGCCCATAGGTGATCCAGCCGATCGGCATCGCCGTGCCCTGCCAGCAGGCGACGGCGCAGAGGCCGCTGGTGCGGCCCTTGGCGACCGAGCGCCACACCTGGGGCCAGGGGAGAGCCATGGACAACGCGGCACCGAGCCAGCCGAGAACAACAGTGGAGTACATGATCCGTTTCCGGTCGAAGGGCAGGGAAGGGCCGGCAGCGTGACGGCCACCCACCTCATCGGCCCCCGCGGCGGCGGGCCTGAAAAGATCCCTCAGTGAGGGGCGACACGAGCCCGAGTTCGAAGGGACCGACATGGCGGCACATCCGCTGATCGACCTGCACCGGCACCTCGAGGGCGCGATCCGGTCCAGCACCTTCCTGGACGTGGCGGCCCGCGACGGCCACCCGCTCGCCGCGGCGGACCGGCCACGGGACCTGCTGGTCGCGGGCGGGCCGCTCGGTGGCCTGCTGCCGTACCTGGCGAAGGTCGACGATCACATCGGCGTGTTCGCGGCGCCGGACGACTGGCGCCGGGCGGGGCGGGAGGCGGTCGAGGACGCCTTCGACGACGGGCTCGACTACGTGGAGTTCCGCTTCAGCCCGTACTTCATCCAGCAGCAGACCGGCCTGGCGCCGGAGGCGGTGATCGACGCGGTCGCGGACGGGATTGCGGCCGGCAGCAGCGTCACCGGCCTGCCGGTCGGCTTGATCGCGACGATCCTGCGCGACCTCGGCCCGGAGTCGGCGCTGACCCAGGTACGCACGTTCCTGACCCGCCGCGAGCTGTGGTGCGGCGTCGACCTGGCCGGTAACGAGGCGGGATACGCGGCGGCGCTGTTCGCGCCGGCGTTCGGCCTGGTGCGCGACGCCGGGCTGCACGTGACCGTGCACGCGGGCGAGGCGGCGGGGCCGCAGAGCGTACGGGCGGCGGTCGAGCACCTCGGCGCCGAGCGGATCGGGCACGGCGTGCGCTCGGCGGAGGACCCGGCCCTGCTGGAGGAGCTGGCCCGCCGCGGGGTGACGCTGGAGGTGGCGCTGACCAGCAACACGCAGACCGGTGCGGCGCCCGGCTACCGCGACCACCAGATACACGCGCTGCTGGCCGCCGGCGTGCCGGTCACCCTCAACACCGACAACCCGCGGGTCAGCGACGTGACGCTGTCCCAGGAGCACGCCCTCGCCCGGTACGCCGCCGGGCTGACGGCCGCCCAGCTCGAGTCGGTGGCGCGGCAGTCCGCGGCGGCCGCCTTCCGCTGACTTGAGGTTTTCGCGGGCGCGAACCGGACGGCAACCGTTGCGCGCCGGGTTTGCACTCGGTGGGGGTGGGCGGGGCCCGAAGGGGTTGGTATGACGGATACGCAGATCGTGGAGCTGGGGCTGCAGGCGATGACGGTGGCGGCGAAGATGTGTGCGCCGGTGCTGGTGACCGCGTTGCTGATCGGTTTTGCGATTTCGTTGTTTCAGTCGGTTACCCAGATTCAGGAGGCGACGCTGTCGTTCGTGCCGAAGGCTGTGGGTGTCGGTGCGGCGATTCTGTTCTCGGGTAATTGGATGTTGCATGAGATGGTGACGTACACGACGCAGTTGTTCGAACGGATCCCGACGCTGCTCGCCTGAACGAACCCGCCCGGCCCGCAGCGGCGGCGGGCCGCAGGCCGACCACCAGCCCCGCCGCCACCACCGCGATGCCCGCCCAGACCGGCGGCCGCGGCGCCGGGCCGCCGAGGGCCACCCCGGCCAGCGCCGCCGCGATCGGGGCGAGGCCGGTCAGCAGCCCCGCCCGCCCCGCACCGAGCCGGGAGACGCACGCGTACCAGAGCACGAACGCCACCGCCGTCACCGCGACCGCGAGATAGCCGCCGGCCAGCAGATCCGTCCTGCTCAGCCGCGTTATCGCGGCCGGACCCTCGTGCGCCAGGCCGAGCGCCGCCAGCATCGCCGCCGCCAGCCAGGTCGTGTGCACCGACACCCCGACCGGGCCGTGCCGCCCCAGCACCGGCACGGCGAGCAGCGTGAACGCGGCCTCGCAGCCGAACGTCACGAACGCCCAGGCGAGCCCGATCCCGTCGGTGCGGCCCAGGCCCTGCACCAGCGTCGCGCCGACGGTCACCAGCAGGGCGCCGGCCAGCACCGGCCGGCGCGGACCGCGGCCCCGGTTGGCCGGCCCGGCCGCCGCCAGCACCAGCGGCACGCAGGCGACCGCCACGCCCAGGACGGCCGGCTCGGCGTGCTTCGCGCCCTGCACCAGCGCCAGGTTGAAGACGATCATCCCGGTCGCGGCGATGCCGGTCAGCCACAGCCACTCGCCGCCGCGGGGCCGGACCAGCGGGGCGCGGCTGAGCCGGGCGAACGCGATCAGCAGCAGGCAGGCGACGGCGTACCGCGCCGACTGCGTGGTGAACAGGGGAGCGTCGGCGAGGAGGCCGGAGACGGCGACGCTGCCGCCGACGCAGATCATGGCCGCCGATCCGGTGGCGACGGGAAATATTCGGGACACGCAGACCATGCTCCGGGGCGTTATGGTCCTTCCAGAAGAACCAATCTGGGGGCGGGGAGGTGGACCAAGTCGACCTCCTGGAGCTCTACGCGGGCGCCGCCCCGTCGCGGGGCGTCACCACCTGGCTGGTGGACGTGTTACGGGCCGCGATCGCCGGCGGCAGCCTCCCGGCCGGGGCGCGGCTGCCCGCCACCCGCGCCCTCGCCGCCGAGCTCGGCCTCTCCCGCGGCGTCATCGTCGAGGCATACCAGCGGCTCACCGACGAGGGACTGCTCAGCGGCCGGGCCGGCGCCGGCACCGTCGTGATCGCGCGCGCCGGCGTGCCCCGGCAGGAGAGCCGCCCGCGGGACACCTCCGGACTGCGGCTGCCGCTGCCACCGTCCGCCGAGATCGACCTGGACCTTTCTCCGGGCGTACCGGATCTGTCGGCCTTTCCCCGCGCGGCCTGGCTGCGCGCCGAGCGGATCGTGCTCGGGTCCGCCAGCAACGCCGACCTCGGCTACGGCGACCCGCGCGGCAGCCCACGGCTGCGCGCCGAACTCGCGAGCTGGCTCGCCCGCACCCGCGGCGTCCGGGCGACCGCCGACGACCTCATCGTCACCGGCGGCGTCGCGCAGGCCCTGGCGCTGCTGTCGCAGTCGCTGCGGTCGCGGGGCGTCGCCGCGGTCGCGATCGAGGACCCGGGATCGCGCGGCACCCGCGAGGAACTCGCGCACTGGGGGCTGGAAACCGTGCCGATCGCGGTCGACGACCAGGGGATCCGCGTCGCCGACCTCGACGCCACCGGCCTGCAGACCGTGCTGCTCACCCCCGCACACCAGTTTCCGACCGGGGTGGTGCTGAGCCCGGCCCGCCGCCGCGCGCTGCTCGACCGCTCCGCCGACGGCCCGGGCCTGATCATCGAGGACGACTACGACGCCGAACACCGCTACGACCGCGCCCCGGTCGCGGCGCTGCAGGGCTCGGGTCCGGAGCGGGTCGCGTACGCCGGCAGCGTCTCCAAGTCGCTGGCCCCGGGCATGCGCCTGGGCTGGCTCATCGCGCCCCGCCGCCTGCACGCCGAACTGGTCACCGCGAAACACGCCAGCGACCTCGGCAACCCCGCCCTGCCGCAACTGGTCCTCGCGCACCTCCTCGCCGGCGGCGACTACGAACGGCACCTGCGCACGGTCCGCCGCCGCCAGCGGACCCGCCGCGACGCCCTCCTGCGCGGCCTGGCCGAACACCTGCCGTCGGCCCGGGTCGAGGGCGTCGCCGCCGGGCTGCACCTGCTGATCACCCTCCCGGGCACGGCCGACGACACGGAACTCGCCCGCCGAATCGAGCGCGCCGGCGTACGCGTGCACCCCCTGTCCTGGCACCGCCAACTCGACGGCCCGCCGGGCCTGGTCCTCGGCTACGCCGCCCTGCCACCGGACCGCCTGCACGAGGCCGCCCGCCGAATCGGCCAAACCATCGACCGAAGCCGCCGCAGCAGCCGGTAAGGGCCGGCGCGGGCCCCGGTGCGCCTCACGCCTCCGACGGGTCCGTTCTGAGAGGGCGGTTCGGGGGATCAGGTCCTTTCCGGATCAGGCTGAGTATTCCGGGCTGTGGCTCGATGGCGATCCCGCAGTTGACCAGGCGGCGGTGCCGACGTATGTCAGAGAGGAGACCGGGTGGCGGCACTGGGCCCCGGGCCGGGAGTTCTGAGCCTTGAGCGCAGCTTGACCTCTGCCAGAGGAAAACCTCACCAGCCGTCCCTACCGTACGTGTTCATGGGAATCTTCAAGACACGCACCGCGACCGGCCGCCGTCGCCTCCTCTCGGTCCTCGCCGCCGGCATCGCCATCGGCAGCACCGTTTCGACGGGTCTGTCGGCGCCCGCCCTGGCCGCCGCGACGACCGAGTCCGGTACGGACCTGTCCGGCTGGACCACGGTGGTGGGTGACGGTGTCTACGCCGCTCCCGGCCAGGCGCCGGTCACCAGCGCCGACATCGCCGCCGAGGACCACGGCACCGACACCCGGGTGCGTGCCAACATCCGCAACCGCGGCATCATGGCGCACGCGATCACCTACAAGCGGGTCACCGACCCGTCGCTGATGCAGCGCGTGCACCAGGGCGGCTACTCGTTCCAGATGCCGTACGTGCCGTCCACCGCCGGTGGCCCCCGCAACGCGCAGACCGTCGAGGGTGGCCTGTTCGTCTGGGACGGTGTCACCACCAAGGTCGATCACGGCACGGCGTTCCAGTGGGTGCTCAACCCGTGGCAGTCGAACTTCGGCCAGGTCAGTGTCTGGACCGGCAACAGCTGGACCAGGGCCGGCTACCTCAAGCCGGACACCGCCTGGCACAACGTTTCCTTTATGGTCGACCCGGCCAAACAGAAGGTTCGGCTGGTGCTCGACGGGGTGGACCTGAACGCGCCGTACTCGCGGACGCCCAAGAGCGGCTGGGCCACCAGCGTGTCCGCCAGCCTGCAGGTCGAGGCGATCTCGCTGTACCCCGGCGCGAACGCGACCACGGGCCCGCAGCACGAGGTGCTGGTCCGTAACTGGAGCTGGACCCGCGGCTCCACCCCCGCGGAGGACGCCGCGGCGTCGAAGGACTGCACGTTCCACGCTACTCAGCCCTCCGGCGGCGGTGGCAACTGGAACCACACCTACCAGGTCAAGATGGCCGCCGACGGCAAGTTCTCCGGCACCAACGTGATCGTCGGCCTCGACGGCGGGAACACGGTCACCGTCAACGAGAGCGTCACCGGCCAGATCACCGACAAGGACAACAACGGTGTCAAGGAGGTCACCGTCGCGTCGATCCGCGACAGCGGCTTCTACACCTTCGCGTGGAACGTGGCGGACGCGCCGATGGACGGCGTGGCCGACCGGATGGACGTCGGCACCGTCAGCTACGCGACGGCGGAGAACTGGAACGGTGGCGAACTGCCGATCACGTTCACCGCAGCGCAGTGCTCGACACCGTAACCAAGCAGATCTGCACCACCGAAGAAACCCCGCCCTCTTCGAGGGCGGGGTTTCTTCGTCCTGCCCGTCGGCGCCACCGCCGACGAGCGCGGCGGGGACAGGCGGCGGGGATAGGTTGCCCGGCCACACAGCCGAGCACGGCGTATTGACCTCGACAACCTCGCCGTCGGCGAAATCTGCCGCGCGAACAAGCTGCCACTCCCTGCACCACCGAAATACAGAGATTATTCGTGTGCCGGGACCCAATATCCGTCGACACGGCCCGCGCATCCCCTCGATCACCTATCTCAAATGCCCGAGAACCATCGTTCAGCCACGGCTTCGGTCCAGAGATCCGGCCTGTCACTCTCCACTCAACTCCGCCGAGGTCGTCACGGCCGCGCGTTGCACCACCAAGGCAGTCGGCGCCTGTCCGCACAGCGGTCCACCCGACCGATAGTGAGCCTTGAAGGGGCACTACAAATCGCGCAAGCAAAATGCCATCCACAAACCCGCACCGAACAAGTCTCCAGCACCTGTATCCAAGGATCCTAGGATGCCTAACGCGCAGTGCGCCGTCTCACCGGACTCCCGCGGGCTCATGATCTTGGTTGCAAGGCTCGCGCCGGGAGGTGAGTGCCAGCAACGAGGATGGGGACGGCCCGCTGGGCGGGATCGCCGGCGGGCCGCCGTGAAGGTGCGGGGGAGGGCGGTCAGTCGTTGTGCGTGGCCGCCGGGGTGATCCGGGCGCGTCCGAGCTCGGGACCGACCGCGTTGCGAGCACCGGGCCTGCGCCCGCGACCCCACCCGATCTCCCGGCGGTAGCTGCCCATCAGGCCGGTCTCGGTCACGTGGTCCTCGTCGCGCAGCGGCGAACCCGGCGGGGCCGGGTGGGTGATCGGGGCGACGAACAGCGCGTCGGCCGGGCAGTGCGCCTCGCACATGAAGCAGGTCTGGCAGTCGCTCTGCCGGGCGATGACCGGGATGCCGTCGGCGCCGCGGTCGAACACGTCGGTCGGGCACACCGCGATGCACACGTCGCAGGTCACGCACCTGCTGTTCGAGACTACTTCGATCACGATGTCACCGCCGATTCCGGGTGCGCGGCGTTGCGGGTCGCGCTGCTGTCGTTGGTGTCGGTTTCGGTCACGGTGGTTGGCTGCTGGGCGTCGCGGGTGGCGCATCTTCCGTGCGAGGCGGCGTCGGTCATGACGCGACCGCCGGCTCCGGGCGGGCTGCCGGTGCGGACTCGGGGCGGACCCAGACCTCGTCGAGGCCGCCGACGGTGAGGCGCCGGCGCTGGGCCGGGTCGAGGTCGGGGTACTCCTCCCGACGGGACATCCCGCGGCTCTCGGTGCGGGCCAGGGCGCTGGTGTACATCCATCGGGCGTGGGCGACCATCGCGGCGGCCTGCCGCAGCCGGGGCGTGGCGGCCGGGCCGGCGGCGGCACCCGTGCGCAGCCGGGTCCACAGCTCGTCGAGTTCGGCCAGCGCGGGGCGCAACCGGTCCCCGTGCCGCAGGTAGTTCTTATCGTACGGGTGGACCTGACGTCGCAGCACGTCCTGCGCCTCGGCCCAGGCGTCCCCGCCGAATTCTCTGCCGCCGGTTGGCCGCATCGCGACCCCGCCCGCGCCGGTGAGCCGCCGCTTGACGGCCGTCGCGCTCAGCGACTTCGCGAAGCGGGCCGCGCCGGCGCCGGCCCAGGTGCCGGACGACATCGCCCAGGCCGAGTTGTGGCTGCCGCCGCCGGTGAAGCCGCCGCAGATGAGTTCGCGGGTGGCGGCGTCGCCGGCGGCGTACAGGCCGGGGACGCTCGTGGCGCAGTCGTCGGCGACGAGTTGGATGCCGCCGGTGCCGCGTACGGTGCCTTCGAGCAGGAGGGTCACCGGGAACTTGTCGGTGAACGGGTTGATGCCGAGCCGGTCGAAGGTGAGGAAGAAGTTGGGCTGCCCGGAGCGCATGAGGGCCTGCTGTTCCGCGGTCGCCTGGTCGATCTGGCACAGCACCGTGCCGGTGCGCAGCAGCTCCTGGGCGATGACGGTGCGGCCGCCCTGGCTGCCCGCGCCGGCGAGCGGGGTGCCGTCGTCGTGGAAGAACGTGGCGAAGCCGTAGTAGGCCGTCTTGGTGACCGAGGTGAAGGCGGGCGCGATGGCGTACGCGTTGGAGAATTCCATCCCGGACATCGCCGCGCCCACCTCGGCGGCGTAGAGCGCGCCGTCTCCGGTGGCGACGTCGCAGCCGAGCGCCTTGGACAGGAACGCGCAGCCGCCGGTGGCCAGGACGACCGCGCCGGCGCGGACCCGGTAGCCGGTGTCGTGCTGGCGGCGGTGGCCGCGAACTCCCGCGACCGTGCCGGCGGCGTCGACAAGCAACTCCGTGACGGGGCTGTGGTCGAGGATCCGCACGCCGGCCCGTTTGATCCAGGATCGCATCCGCCGCATGTACTCCGGGCCTTGCAGCCCGCGCTTGTGGGCGGCGCCGTCGACGACCGGGAACGGGTAGCGCGCCTCGGATTCGAGCCGGTTCATGTTCTCGTAGGTCTGGTCGAGCACCCGGGCCATCCAGCGCCGGTCCTGCAGGTAGCCGCCGAGCGCCTCCCGGGAGGCCATGGCGTTCTCGCGGGCGGCGGGCTCCGGCTGGACATACCAGACGCCGGTGCCGCCGGAGGCGGTCGGGCCGGAGGTGCCGCAGTAGCCCTTGTCGAGGAGCAGGACGTCGGCGCCGGTGGCGGCGGCGGTGAGTGCCGCCCAGGTGCCGGCGGGACCGCCGCCGACGATGACGACGTCGGCGGTGAGATCCAGTGCGGTCGCTGTCATGGGCACAGCCTTATTCCGCAAATCCTATATGTCAAGTAGGTTAGTGGAAGGGCGGCTCGCCGAAGACGTCGCGGATCCGGTAGAGGTCGCGCAGCCGGGGTTCCGTCGCGCCGCTCACCCAGCGGCTGATCGTCTTCGTCGACACCTCGAGCCGGCGCGCCGCCGCCTCCATGGTCATGCCCTCGGCGCGCAGTCTCGCCGACAGCCAGGTGGCGAAGGACGGCGCGTCCGACGCCGGAAGCTGGGCGGTGGGGTCGGGCTCGAGCCGGCTCGCCACGACCCGGGCGCCGCGGCCGGGCGCCGGCTCGGTGCCGGTCCGCG
>NZ_JBEZXZ010000145.1:0-22758 GCF_040638275.1 Actinoplanes sp. NPDC026623
GCGAACGACGGCGACCGGCCGACCGGGGCTCAGCCGTTGTATGCCGCGAAGATGCGGCTGAACTCGTACGGCTGCTGTGGGATGTTCGTGCACATGTACAGCGCGCCGGTGCAGGCGTTCTTGTCGCGGCCCAGCTCCCAGAAGCTCAGCATGCCGAGATGCCTGCCCTGCGCGAAGCTGACCAGCTGGCGGGCGTCCGCCTGGTCGTAGATGCGGCCGTCGTCGTTCGCGCCCAGCATCGGGGTCACGCCGACCATCTTCCACATCTGCGCGTCGGTGCGGCCGGGGTACAGCGACTTGAGCTGGTTGAACGTCGAGTTGGCGGCGTCGACGGCGAAGTTGCCGTAGTCGCCGTTGCGGTAGTAGTCCATCGCCATGACGTTGACCAGGTCGACGGTGACGCCGGCGTCGCGCGCCGAGCGGACCACGTTCAGCCCGTCCGCGGTCAGGCCCTCCGGCAGCACCGGCAGCGTGAACGACACCCGCAGCCCGGGGTTGGCCCGCTGCAGGGCGGCCAGCGCCTGCGAGCGCCGGGCCACCGAGGCCGGGTCGGCGGTCGCGCTGCCCTCGATGTCCAGGTCGATGTACTTCAGGCTGTAGGCGCTGACCACGGCCTGGTACTCGGCCTGCAGCGCGGACACGCTGGTGCACGCCTGCGCCAGCTCGATGCCGGTGGCGCCGCCGAACGAGATCTTCACGTCGCCGCCGCGGGCGCGTACCGCGTCGATCTGGTCGCGCGCCCAGCCCTGCCGCGGGTCGTACGCGTTGAACCACATGGCCTTGCAGGCGGACGCCGTGATGAACGCCAGCGTCACATTCTTGAGGTTTCCGCTGCTCACCATCGTGGGCAGGCTGGGCGACGGCCACGCGCCCATGTCGACGTACGGTGCGTGCGCGAGCCCGCCGGTCGGCGGCGGCGAGGTCGGCGGGGTGGTCGGCGGGGTGGTGGGCGGCGTGGTCGGCGGGGTGGTGGCGTCGCAGGCGCCGAGGTCCTCCCAGAGGGAGGCCGCCGCGACCGGATTCCATCCGGCACCGACCGGCGGGGTGTGCGCCACCCGGGCCCGGTAGAGGCGCCCGGCGTAGGTGACCTGGGCGCCGGCGGCGTAGCTGACGCCCTCGGCCCAGGCGGGTGCGGTGCAGGCCGCCATGACCGCGCCGGCGGGCGCGGCGAGGACGGCGGGCGACGTCATGACTCCCGTGGCGATGGTCAGGGTGGCCGCGGCGACCGCCATCCATCGGTGCGAATGCCTCATCGCATCTCCTTGCTCGAATGTAAATCGAGCGTGATGGATGTTACGTCAACTGTCAACACTCTTAATAGTTTCCGCCGGCCGGCCGGGGACGCCTGCGCGACCAGCACGAGGGCCGCGCCGCAGGCCGCGACCAGAATCCACCCCGGCCGGGTCGCCGCGGCCAGGCCGCCCGCGCCGGGCTCCGCGACCAGGCCGCCGGCCAGGGCGATGCCGAGCGCCGCGCCGACCTGACGCGCGGTCGACGCGATGCCGCCGGCCACCCCGGACCGGGCCGGCGGCAGCCCGCTGACCGCGGTGTTGGTGATCGGCGCGTTCGCGAAACCCACCCCGGCACCCACGAACAGGTACGCCACCAGCAGCACGAGCAGGGGGGTCCGGTCGTCGAGCCCGACCAGCAGGGCGCCGCCGGCCACGGTGCTCGCGCCGGCCAGCCGCAGCGGCAGGCGCGGTCCCAGCCGGCCGACCAGGTAGCCGGAGAGCGGCGCGCACACGGTGGCGGCGAGCGCCATCGGCAGCGTGACCGCGCCGGCCGCGACCGGGCTCAGGCCCCGCACCTGCTGCAGGTAGATCGTGCCGAGCAGCAGCGTGGTGTTCAGCGCCAGGAAGATCATCGTCGCGCCGCCGACCGCCGCGGCGAACGGCGGACGGCGGAACAGGCTCAGGTCCATCAGCGGCTCGGCCCGGCGGGTCTCGACCCGGGCGAAGGCGAGCGCGGCCGCGGCGATCACGGCGTACGCAATCTGCGACCACCCGGACCACCAGCCCGCCCGCGGCCCCTCGATGAGGACCGCGACCACCGCCGCCACCAGCAGGCTCAGCAGCACCTGGCCGGGGAGGTCCAGGCGCCGGGGCCGGGGCGAACGCGACTCCGGTACGTAGGCGGCGGTCAGCGCCAGGACGATCGCGATGATCGGCAGGTTGGCCCAGAACACCGCCCGCCAGCCCAGCCCGGCGATCAGCGCCCCGCCGAGCACCGGCCCGGCCGCCATGCTGAGCCCGAACACCGCCGCCCAGATCCCGATGGCCTGCGCCCGCTGCCGTGGATCGGTGATCACGCTCACCACGATGGCCAGCGCCACCGGGCTGAGCATCGACCCGCCGACGCCCTGCACCACCCGCGCCGCGACCAGCGCGTCCAGCCCGGGAGCCACCGCGCAGCCCACCGAGCCGAGCGCGAACAGCACCAGCCCGATCCGGAACACCCGCCGCCGGCCGAACCGGTCGGCCAGCGCGCCGGAGGTGATCAGCAGGCCGGCCAGCACCAGGGTGTAGGCGTCGACGGTCCATTCCAGCTCGGGTACGCCGAGGCCCAACTCCCGCCCGATCGACGGCAGCGCCACATTGACCGCCGTGGTGTCCAGCCCGACCAGAAAGATGCTGGTGCAGCAGATCGCCAGCACCAGCCGTCCGCGCGTCTTGTTCACGACCGTCTTGTTCACGACCGAATGCTCGCCGCGCCGGCCCCGACCCGGCCAGCGAACTTGCGAAGACCGCAAACTGGTCCCATGGATCCTTCACTGGCGGAGCTGCTCGACGGCATCGGCGCCCGCCTGCGCGGCATCCGCCGGGACCGCGGCCTCACCCTGGACGACCTGGCCACCGCCACCGGCCTGTCGGTCAGCACCCTGTCGCGGCTGGAGTCCGGCAAGCGCCGACCCACGCTGGACCTGCTGATCCCGCTGGCCCGTTTCCACCGCCTGGCCCTGGAGCATCTGATCGGCGCGCCGCCCACCGGCGACCCGCGGGCCCACCTGACCCCGCGCCGCAGCGAGCCGCGGACCGGCAATCCCAGCGTGGTGGTGCCGCTCACCACGTACCCGAGCCGCCTGCAGGTCTTCAAGCAGATCCTCGGCCCGGGTGACCGCCCGCCGAACCGGGTGACCCACCCCGGGCATGCCTGGTTCTACGTCCTCGCGGGCGACGTGCGCCTGCTGATCGGCGACCGCGAGCGGCTCTTGCATCCCGGCGACACCGCCGACTTCGACACCGCCGAGCCGCACTGGTTCGGCCCGGCCACCGACCGACCCGCCGAGATCCTGCACCTGTACGGCCCGCACGGCGACCGCCCCGGCGCGTAGGGCGCCGCCATGATCCGCCAGCTGCGCCCTAGTGAGCCGGCAGGATGCGCCCGCGAACCTCACCGAGGCCGATGACGGCACCGTCCGCGCCGGGCGCGTACGCGCTGATCACGACCTCGTCGCCGTCCTCGAGGAAGCTCCGGGTCGTCCCGTCCGGCAGCCCAAGGGGCTCCGCGCCGCCCCACGACAGCTCCATCAGCGAGCCCCGCTCGTCAGGGCGTTCGCCGCTGATCGTGCCGGAGGCGTAGAGGTCGCCGGTGCGCAGCGACGCGCCGTTGGCGGTCAGGTGCGCCAGCATCTGCGCGCCGGTCCAGTACATGCCGTCGAACCGCGGGCGGGAGACGACGTGGCCGTTGAGCCGCACCTCGAGCCGCACGTCCAGGCCCCACGGCGGCGTCCGCGAGTCGTCGAGGTACGGCAGCAGCGGCACGGTCCGGGCCGGCGGCGCCACCCGGGCCGGTTCGAACGCGGCCAGCGGCACGACCCAGGGCGAGACGGAGGTGGCGAAGGACTTGCCGAGGAACGGGCCGAGGGGCACGTACTCCCAGGCCTGGATGTCGCGGGCGGACCAGTCGTTGACCAGGCAGACGCCGAAGACGTGCTCGGGGAACCCGGCGAGGCCGACCGGGCTGCCGAGCCGCGACGGCGTGCCGACCACGAAGCCGAGCTCGGCCTCGATGTCGAGGCGCTGCGACGGCCCGTAGGTGATCTCGCCGTCGGCGCCGCGGCGCTGGCCGCGGGGGCGGACCACGTCGGTGCCGGAGCCGACCACGGTGCCGGCCCGGCCGTGGTAGCCGATCGGAAGGTGTTTCCAGTTCGGCGTCAGCGGTTCCTGCCCGGGCCGGAACATCCGCCCGATGTTGGTCGCGTGCTGCTCGGAGGCGTAGAAGTCGACGTAGTCGGCGACCGTGAACGGCAGGTGCAGGACGGCGTCCCGGGCCGGCACCAGGTGCCGGCCGAGCCGCTCACCGAGGGCGGTGTCGGTGAGCCAGGCGGTCACCAGCGCACGCAGCTCGGACCAGGCCCGGGGGCCGGCGGCGAGCAGGGCGTCCAGCGACGGCCCCGACACGGCGGGGGCGAGCGGCGGGGCCAGGCTGCGTACGGCGGGGGCCAGGTCCAGGATCATCTCGCCGATCGCGACGCCCACCCGGGCGCCCGGGTCCGACGCCGTGCTGAACACCCCGTAGGGCAGGGTGGCGATGCCGAACGGATGATCCGCCGGGACGTCGAGCCAGGTCGGGGCCGAAACGGTGGTCAACGCGGGTCCTCCGGGAGAAGTCCGAGGTGCAGCAGGCCGTCGACCGGCTCGGTGACGCTGCACGTGCCGAAACTGACGAAGTGGTGGCGGACCCGCCCGGCCAGGTCGTCGCCGAGCCCGGCGACCGCGGAAGCCACCCGTGCGCCGTCCTGATCGGCGAGCGCGGCGGCGACGTCCCCGCCGTCCAGGGCGCGGGCGGTCGCGAGGAGCACGTTCAGGAAGCCGTGGTGCTCGAAGCCGGTGGCGGGGTCCCGGTGCCGGATCGGGTCGTGCAGGCCGGCGGTGAGCTTGAAGGGCAGGCCGCCTCGCACGGCCGCCGTCAGGACGCCGGCCAGCTGCCGTTCGCCGGGGAAGGCCGTCGCGACCAGGCCGCCGGTGCGGATCTTGAGGCGCAGACCGGCGCCGGACAGCGTGGCGACCTGTGCCGCGGTGACGTCGGCCCAGGGCAGCTCGACGTAGGTGTGCACCGCCGGGGGCACCTGCCGGCCGACCGTGGCGACGAGGTCGGTCAGCGTGGCGGCGGACGCCGGAGCCTCCAGCGCCACCAGGTCCACCCGGGGCTCCGCGCCCGCCTGCGCGACCGCGGCTGGCACGTCCTGCGCGCCGCCGGGCAGGGTGAGCGACACCGGCAACCGGGGCCCGTCGGCCAGCGTCCGCCTCAGCTCCTCCCACCGGGGCAGGGAGCAGACGAAGGGACCCGGCAGCGGCGACGATCGACGGTCGCGGTACGCCCGCACGGCGTCCGGCATGTCGGCGTTGCCCGGCGGGAAGATGGCGGCGTCGTCGAAGAGGCCGACGAACAGCTGGGTCACGAGGCCGGTCCCCGCCCCGCCCAGGTCCAGGCGTACCGGCCGTCGTCGCAGGCCCGGCCCGCCTCGCCGAGGCCGAGCGGCCGGAAGGTGTCGACCATGACGGCGAGCTCGTCGAACCGCTCCGCGCCGAGGCTGGCCTCGATGGCGCTCGGCTGCGGGCCGTGCGAGTGGCCGCCGGGGTGCACCGAGACGGAGCCGACGTTGATCCCGGAGCCCTTGCGGGCCTCGTAGTCGCCGCCGACGTAGAACATGATCTCGTCGCTGTCCACATTCGAGTGGTAGTAGGGGACCGGCACCGACAGGGGGTGGTAGTCGACCTTGCGGGGCACGAAGTTGCAGACGACGAAGTTGGTGCCCTCGAAGACCTGGTGCACCGGCGGCGGCTGGTGCACCCGGCCGGTGATCGGCTCGAAGTCGGCGATGTTGAACGCGTACGGGTACAGGCAGCCGTCCCAGCCGACGACGTCGAACGGGTGCTGCGGCAGCACGTGCACGGTGCCGGCCAGGCCGGCCGGGCCGTCGCCGCGGTGCTTGATGTAGACCTCGACGTCCTGCTGGTCCACCGAGCGCGGCGCGTCCGGCGTCCGCAGGTCGCGCTCGCAGTACGGCGAGTGCTCCAGGAACTGGCCGTAGCGCGACAGGTAGCGCTTGGGCGGGGCGATGTGGCTGTTGGCCTCGATGACGTACAGGCGCAGCGGCTCGTGCCCGGCCGGCACCCAGCGGTGCGTGGTCGCCCGCGGAATGATGGCGTAGTCGCCGGCGCCGACCGGCAGGTCACCGAAGATCGTCTCCACGGTTCCGGCGCCGGACTCGACGTACACGCACTCGTCGCCGGTGGCGTTGCGGTAGAGCGGCGACGCCTCGCCGGCCACCACATAGGCGATCCGGACGTCGGCGTTGCCGAGGATGAGCCGCCGGTCGCGCACCGCGTCCCGCGACTTCCACTCCTGCTCGCCGAACAGGTCGTGCAGCTTGAGGTGCCGGGGCAGCAGCGGCTGGTTGGGCACGGTCGACAGGTCGGGCAGGTCCCAGGCGCGCGCGTCGACGATGGCCGAGGGCACGTGCCGGTGATAGAGCAGCGACGAGTCCGAGGAGAAGCCCTCCTCGCCCATCAACTCCTCGTAGTAGAGCCTGCCACCGGAGTCGCGATGCTGGGTGTGCCGTTTGGCCGGGATGCTGCCGGCCCGCTGGTAGTGCGCCATCCGTACCGCCTTTCGTGCCGCGGTCCCCAGCTTTGAGGAACGGGGCCGTGGTGCACAACACGCCCAGTCAGGAGCGCGCATTCTGTGCAGTAATGCGGCCCTGAGCCGGAGCACCTTGCACAATCTGTACAGCACGCGGATCATCCGTCGCCACGATTCTCCCCCCGCGTCCCCCTCGTGGAGAGACATCGCTAACAGAACCGGGGCAGGTGATGGGCGAGCTGGGCGCACCATGACGGCCAGTCGTGCGGGACGTGGTGACCCCAGAGATCCAATTCATGGCGTACGCCCTTGGCCGTCAGCAGCTGCGCCATGCGCCGGGTCGACTCCAGGGACCCGGTGGTGTCCTCCCACCGGCCCTGCCCGCACACGAGCTGGATCGACAGCCGCGAGCGCAGCCAGTCCAGGTGGTCGCCGTGCAGGTTCGCGACGTACGCGGCGGGGTTGTTGAAGTAGACGGCGTCGCCCGGCTCGCCCCAGCCGCGCCAGGTCGTGGGGTCGTAGTTGCCGGAGAGGCAGAGCGCCAGCGGGAACAGATCGGCCCGCTTGAAGGCGAAGTTGAGGGCGTGGAACGCGCCAAGCGAGCAGCCGGCCGTCATGATCTCGGCGGCCCCGCCGCTGTCGGCCCGGACATGCGGCACCACGGCGTCGAGGATCCACGACTCGTACGCGCCGTGCCGGAGCGCGCGCTCCTCGAGCGGAAGGTCGGCCGCCGACCAGGTGCCGGCGTCGAACGCGTCGACGCAGTAGAGCTTGACCCGGCCCGCGTCGATGAGGCCGGCGACCGCCGACACCCCGCCCCGGTCGGCGAACTCGCGCGCGTGCCCGTTCTCGGTGGGGAACACCAGCATCGGCCGGCCGTAATGCCCGTAGGCGGCGACGGTGCCGCGGGCACCGGCGGGAGACTGCAGGTCTGCCGCGTAGTGACGCATGCCGACATCCTCCCCCGATCCGAGGGCGCACGCGGTGCCGGGATCGCGGAGGGCGCGATCCCGGCCGCGTCGCGACGGGGTCAGGGGCGCGGGTGGAGGCGCCGCTCGAAGCCCGGCATGTCGATGTGCGGGTCGAGACCGTCGCCGGAGGACACCTGGGAGGCGAGCCGCTGGGTGATGCGGCGGGCTCCGGGCCGGCGGCGGCCGTTGGCGTCCGGGACCTCGGGCCGGCTGAGCAGCTCGGCCATGTCGCCCATCGAGCGGGCGATGTCCTCGAACGGGATGTACAGGGCGCGGTTCGCGGCCGAGCCGAGGTACTCGAAGGGCTCGGAGCCGGCCAGCGCGACGAACCGGACGCCCAGCATGTCCAGGTTGCGGAAGGCGGCCGAGTCGAGCATGCAGACGACGTGCCGGACGTCCCAGCGCTCGCCGGCGACGATGAACGCGCGGTAGAGCATGCTGCTGACGGTCAGGCCGTTGCGGTCGGCGCGGTAGCGCGGCAGCACCGCGAGCGTGGCGTAGTCCCAGATCTTGCCGCCGTCGTGCATGCCGTGCATGTCGACGATCTTGGACAGCGGCACGCCGATCAGGTCGGGCGCGTCGTCCAGGGTCTTGCCGCCGCCCTCGATCGCCCGTGCGGCGCCGGCCGGCAGCCCGGTCTCCCGGTCGAGGATCAGGAAGAAGTAGCTCTGCTCCTCGTACGCCGTGTACTCGGCGACCATCGCGGCCTCGTCCAGCCCGAAGGACTCCTCGAACACGATCCGCTCGACGGTCCGCGCGATGTCGGCCAGCGGGTCGTGCGCGGCGAGGGCCAGGGCGACGAAGCGGTTCTCCGACGGGTGTTCGCCGAGCGCCTTGGCGCAGAGCTCACCGAGGGTGGCGTCGTCGAGGGCGTAGGACATCTGGGGACTCCTTAGCGGGTGCCCAGCGAGGGGGATGAGCTGCGCGCACCGGGCATACAGGGGAAATCGAACATATGAAGCATTCTTCACATAACTTGCTATGTCAAGAATTTTCAAATCACACCGGCTCGCGCTAAATCGCCGCCCGGCGATGCGTTGCCGAGGGCGGTATATCGTCGGACCGCAGCCGGGGCGGCGGAGGGAGGCGGGGTGCGCCGACGAGGATCCCGTCCGTTGTCGCCGAGCCCGCCGCGAGGCTGGGCGTGGGTCCGGCTGTCGACCGGCGCCGGCATCGCGGGCCTGCTGATCGCCGCGGGCACCGCCGTGCTGGCCCTGCTGATGAAGTTCGCCGACAAGCAGCACCACACCTTGGTGATGCTGTCCGCCGGTGCCGCCGCGCTGGCCGCGGCCGGGTTCGCGGCGGCCGCGCTCGGCAAGGTCGCCGACCTGCGGGCGACCCGGGCCGGCCGGGACGGGCAGTGGCGCGCGACGGTGCGGGAACTGGTGCGCACCTCGCCCGCGGACGCCCTGCCGCGGCTGTCGGCGCTGTCCGACGAGGCGCTCGGCGTCACCCCGACCCGCTACGCGAAGGCCGGCGCCGCCCCGTACGTCGGCCGGCCGTGGGCCGACGCCAAGCTGGCGGGCCTGCTCGGCCGCGACCGCCCGCCGTTCCCGTTCGTCGTCCTCGTCGGCGTGTCGAAGGCGGGAAAGTCACGCACCGCCGCGCACGCCGCCCGCGCGGCGTGGGCGCGGGACGACCCGGGCGTGCTGCTGCCGCGCGGCGGCGAGGCGCTCGCCAAGCTGATGCGGCTCGACCCGCCGCTGCCGTTGAGCGCGCCGGCCGCCGTCTGGCTGGACGACCTCACCGTGGCCGACCTGACCCACCTCGCCGACGACGTGCTCGACGCCGTCGCCCGGCACGGCCCCCTGGTCGCCACCATGACCCAGGACCGCTGGGAGAGCGTCCGGAACAGCAGCGGCGACATCTCGTCGACGGCTCGCGCGGCGCTGCTCCGCGCCGACCACCTCACCCTCGACTTCGAGCTGACCGAGGCGGAGGCGCGGGAGGCGCGCTGCCTCTATCCGCACGAGGAGCTCAGCGCGAGCATCGGCGAGACCCTGGTCGGGGCGCAGTGGCTGCTGGAACGCTACCGCGCCGGGCGGATGGTCGAGCCCGCCGGCCACGCGGTCGTGCAGGCGATCGTCGACGCCCGGCGGGCCGGTCTTCCCCGGCCGATCGAGACCGGCGAGCTGCTGCGGCTGTTCCCGCGGTACCTGCGCAGGATCCGGGTGGACCTCGACCCGACCGCCGAGCTGCTCCGGCAGGGCATCGCGTGGGCGCGGCAACCGGTCGCCTCCCAGGTGGCGCTCGTGACGACCACCGGGTCCGGCGCCTGCGACGTGCTCGACTACATCGTCGCGGTCGAGGAGGGCTGGCACGACGAGCCGCGGCGCCCGGTGCCGGACGAGACGTGGTCCGAGCTGATCGAGGCGGTGCCCGCGAAGGACGCCGCACCGATCAGCATCGCCGCCTACCTGCGGGGCCGGCTCGGCACGGCCGTCGACGCCATGCGGAAGGCGGCGTCGGGCGGCGGCGACGAGGCGGCGACGGCGGCCTACAACCTCGGCGTGCTGCTGGCCGAGCGGGGCGACCCGGACGGCGCCCGCGACAGCTATCGCACCGCGGTCGCGGCGGGCCACCCGGACATCGGGCCGTTCGCCGCCTACAACCTCGCCCGCCTGCTGGAGGATCAGGGCGACCGCACGGAACCGCCCGCGTTGTACCGGGCCGTGATCGACTCCGGAGACCCGCAGATGGCGCCGATGGCGGCGTTCAGCCTCGGCCTGCTGCTGTCCAGCCTGGGCGATCGGGCGGGGTCCCGGGAGGCCTACGGCCTGGCGATCGCCTCGGACCATCCCGAGTACCGCCCGCGGTCGGCCTTCAACCTGGGTCGTCTCCTGGCCGAGGACGACGACGTCGAGGGCGCCAGGGTGGCCTTCCAGGTCGCCGCCGACTCCGGGCATCCCGTGCAGGCGGCAAAGGGCAACCTCAGCCTCGGCCGGCTCCTCGCCGAGGCGGGCGATCCGGAGGCCGCCCGGGCGGCCTTCACGGCCGTGCTCGACTCACCCTTTCCCGAGTACGCCTCGAAGGCCGCGAACGACCTGGGCTATCTGCTCGCCGGACTGGGCGAGGCCGACGCCGCCCGGGCGGCGTACCTTCGCGCCATCGACGCCGATCACCCCGAATACTCGCCGCACGCGGCGCTGAACCTGGCCGCGCTGCTCGTCCGGCAGGGCGACGACGCCGGTGCCCGCGCCGTCTACCAGCGCGTACGGGACTCCGGCCACGCGGACTTCGCGCCCGACGCGGCCGTCAAGCTCGGCATGCTGGCGCAATCCGCCGACGACCTGCCGGCCGCCCGGGCCGCGTACCGGATCGCGGTGGACTCGGGGCATCCCGTTCACGCGCCGGAGGCGGCGTTCTCGCTGGGGCAACTGGCGGACGACCCCGAGGCCGCCGTGGCCCACTACCGGCTGGCCGCCACGGCCGCCGACCCGGAGATCGCCGGGCAGGGCGCCTTCAACCTGGGCAACCTGCTCGCCGAGCGCGGCGACGCCGACGGGGCCCGGGAGGCCTACCGAACGGCGACGGCCGCCGGCCACCCGGAGGCCGCGGCGCGCGCCACGGTCGCGCTCGGCGCCCTGCTGTACCAGGCGGGCGACCTGGCCGGCGCCGAGCAGGCCTTCCGGCGCGTCGCCGGGTCCGAACACGCCGAGTTGCGGGCGATGGCCCAGTTCAACCTCGGCGTCATACACGCCGATCGGGGCAGTCACGAGGACGCCCGGGAGGCCCTCCGGGCCGCGATCGCCGGCAACGATCCCGAGATGGCGCCGAAGGCGGCGCACCGGCTCGCCGGGATGCTCGCGGCCCGGGGCGACGCGGACGCCGCGCGAGACACCTTCGAGCAGGCGATCCGGTTCCGGCACCCGACGTTCTCGGCGCTGGCGGCGTTCGAACTCGGCACCATCCTCGACGGCGGCGACGACGAGAGCGCCCGCGACGCGTACCGGGAGGCCCTCGGTTTCGACGTCCCCGCCCTCGCGCCGCTCGCGGCGGTCGCCCTCGCGCGCGTGCTGGCCAGGCTCGGCGACGCCGCGGAGGCCGCGCGGGCCTACGCGCGGGCGATGGACTCCGGGCACCAGGACATGGCGCCGCTCGCCGCGCTCGAACTCGGCCGGCAGCGCGAACTGGCCGGCGACATCGACGGAGCGCGGACCGCCTACCGGACGGCCGCCGATTCGGCCCATCCGGAGCACGGGCCGGCCGCGGCGCTCGACCTGGGTGCCGTGTCGGCCGGGCACGGCGACATCGACGCCGCCCTGGCGGCGTTCCGGCTGGCCGACGCGTCCGGGCACCCCGAGGCCGCGCCGATGGCGGCCTTCAACGTGGGACTGTTGCTCGTCCAGACGGGAGACCTCGCCGGGGCCCGGGTCGCGCTGGAGCGGGTGGCCGGCTCGCGGCACCCGGAGCAGGCCGCGAAGGCGACGGCCCTCCTCGACCGGCTCGCGGCCGCCGACCCGAACGGCACGCGTCGCCGGGACCCCGGCGGCGACGCCACGTCGTCCTGACGATGTCAGCTGGCGGGATCCCGGGCGCCACCCCTTGCGTATATCCCAGCTGCAAGGTAGGAAATACGCATGCCATCGCCCGTGCGACTCACCCGACGACTCAGCATCGACCTGTGTCGTCTCGCCGGCATGACCTGTCGCTCCTGACCCGAGCCTCGGCCGGGTCACCGCGCCGCTGATCCACCTCACCCGTACCCCCTTTCTCGCCATCGCCGCGCCCGCGTGGCGATGGCGCGCACCCAGGAGTGACCCAGTGAGCACCTCGCTATCCACCCCGCCGGCCACCGGGAGGCAGGCGGCGGCCGACGCTTCGCCGGTCGCCGCGCCGGCCGCCACGCGTCCCCCGCGCGCACCCGGCGGCCGACGCCGGCGGATCGGACTGCGGGTGCTGGCCCTCGGCGTGCTCTACCTGCTGTGGGAGCTGACCGCCCGGGCGGCGGGGAACCCGACGTTCATCCCCTCGCCGGCCGCGGTCTGGGACCAGCTCGTCCTGACCTCCACCACCCACGACGGCATCCGCGGCTACAGCGGCCACCTGCTCATCGAGCACCTCGCCGTCAGCCTGCGCCGCATCCTCATCGGTTCCCTGATCGGCGTCGGCGGCGGCCTGCTGCTCGGAGTCGGAATGGGAACCGTGTCCTGGATCCGGGTCGTCGTCGAGCCGGTGGTCACCTTCGTCCGCGCGCTGCCGCCGCTGGCGTACTTCAGCCTGTTCATCATCTGGTTCGGCATCGACGAGACCCCGAAGCTGTGGCTGCTGTCCATCGCCGCCCTCCCGCCCGTCGCCGTGGCCACCGCCTCCGCGGTCTACTCGGCGCCGACCGAACTGGTCGAGGCGGCCCGCGCGCTCGGTGCCGGGCGGTGGCAGGTCGTGCGTGACGTGGTGCTGCCCAGCGCGCAGCCGGAGATCTTCACCGGGATCAGGCTCGCGGTCGGCATCGCGTACTCCTCGGTGGTCGCCGCCGAGACCATCAACGGCGTCCCCGGCATCGGCGGCATGGTCCGCGACGCCCAGCGCTACTCACAGACCGACGTCGTCGTGCTCGGCCTGTTCGCCATCGGCCTCTCCGGCCTGCTCATCGACGCCCTGCTGCGGACTGCCGAGAATCGGCTGATCCCGTGGCGGGGCCGCGCCTAGATAAAGGAACCGCCATGAAGATCCCCCGCCTGTTCGCCGCCGCCCTGCTCGTGGCCGCCACCGCCGCCTGCGGCAACGGCGCCGCCAGCGGTAACACCGACCCGGAGCAGAAGACCATCCGGATCGCCTACCAGGCGTTCCCGAGCGGTGACCTCATCGTCAAGAACCAGGGGCTGCTCGAGAAGGCCCTGCCCGGCTACCGGATCACTTGGACGAAGTTCGACTCCGGCGCCAGCGTCAACACCGCCTTCGTGGCCAAGAGCATCGACATCGCCGCGATCGGCTCCAGCCCGGTGGCCCGGGGCCTCTCCGCCCCGCTGAACATCCCGTACCAGGTGGCCTTCGTGCTCGACGTCGCCGGCGACAACGAGGCGCTCGTCGCCCGCAACGGCAGCGGCGTCGACTCGATCGCGGCGCTGCGCGGAAAGAAGGTCGCCACGCCGTTCGCCTCGACCGCGCACTACAGCCTGCTCGCCGCGCTCGACAAGGCCGGCATAAAAGAGTCCGAGCTGACCATCGTGGACCTGGAGCCGCAGGACATCCAGGCGGCCTGGACCCGCGGCGACATCGACGCCGCCTACTCGTGGCTGCCGTCGCTGGACGCGCTGAAGAAGACCGGCAAGGTCCTGGTCACCAGCCGTGAACTCGCCGCGGCGGGCAAGCCGACCCTGGACCTCGGCGTGGTCTACACCGCGTTCGCCGCCGCGCACCCGGACGCCGTTGACGCGTGGCGCAAGGCCGAGGCGCAGGCGCTCGACCTGATCGCGACCGACCCGGCGGCCGCCGCCAAGGCGGTCGGCGCGGAGCTCAACATCGGCGCCGACGACGCGAAGGCGCAGCTCGCACAGGGCGTCTTCCTCAAGCCCTCCGACCTGTCGTCGGACGAGTGGCTCGGCACCGAGGCGAAGGTCGGCCAGCTCGCGCAGAACCTGCTCAGCGCCGCCGAGTTCCTGAAGGCGCAGCAGAAGATCGACGCCGTGCCCGACCTGGCCACCGTCGAGAAGGCCATCTACGTGAAGGGCCTGCCGAGTGTCCTCTCCTGACACCGCCTCCGCCGCCGGGGCCGCGCAGGCCCCGGCGGCGGAGCCGGCCGCCATCGAGATCAACCAGGTCGAGCACGTCTACGGCGCCGGCGCGTCCGCAGTCACCGCCGTCGGGCCCGTCGACCTCACCGTGGCGGCAGGGGAGTTCCTGGTGCTGGTCGGCGCGTCCGGCTGCGGCAAGAGCACCCTGCTGCGGCTCATCGCCGGGTTCGAGGAGCCGACGTCCGGCAGCGTGCGCACCGGCGGCGCCGCGCCCCGCCCCGGCCGCGGCGCGGGGCTGGTGTTCCAGCAGCCGCGGCTGTTCCCCTGGAAGACCGTCGGCGGCAACGTCGAACTGGCGCTGCGGTATGCCGGGATGTCCCGGCACGAGCGGGTCGCCCGGGTGCCCGAACTGCTGGCGAAGGTCGGGCTGACCGACGTCGCGCAGCGCCGCACCTGGCAGATCTCGGGCGGCCAGCAGCAGCGCGTGGCCATCGCCCGCGCGCTCGCCGTGGAGAACCCGCTGCTGCTGCTCGACGAGCCGTTCGCCGCGCTCGACGCGCTCACCCGCGAACGCCTGCAGGAGGATCTGCGCCGGGTCAGCGCCGCGACCGGCCGCACCTCGGTCTTCGTGACGCACAGCGTCGACGAGGCCGTCTTCCTGGGCAGCCGGGTCGTCGTGCTCAGCGCCCGCCCCGGGCAGGTCGCCCTCGACATCGCCGTCGACCTGCCCCGGAGCGGGCTGCAGCCCGACGAGCTGCGCGGGCTTCCCGCGTACGCGGCGCTGCGCGCCACCATCGGACACGCCGTCCGCGACGCGGCCGCCGCGTGAGTGCCTCGGTCGTTCTCAGACCCTGCGGTCGCGCTGGGCGACGCCCTGCGGCCCGTACGGGTACTCGCCGGTCACCGGGGTGCTGGCCTCGTCGAGCAGAGCGGTCTCCCGCTCCGACAGCGTGAGGCCCGCGGCGCCGAGGTTGTCCTCGAGCTGGTCGAGGGTGCGCGCGCCGAGGATCACCGAGGTGACGGCCGGCTGGCGGGCGAGCCAGGCGAGCGACACCTGCGACATCGACACGCCGCGTGCCTCGGCGACGCCGCGGACCGTCTCGAGGATGTGCCAGGTGCGGGTGTCGGAGTTGCGCGGACCGTACGCCTCCATGCCGCGGCCCGGGTCCTCGCCGAGGCGGGTGGCGCCGGTGGGCTCGCTGTCGCGCCGGTACTTGCCGGTCAGCCAGCCGCCGCCCAGCGGCGACCAGGGCAGGATGCCGATGTTCTCGTTGCGGCACACGTCGACGAGCTCGAACTCGATCTCGCGCACCAGCAGGTTGTACTGCGGCTGCAGGGTGACGATCGGCGCGAGCCCGCGGAACTGGGTGAGCAGCGCCGCCTTCTGCAGCTGCCAGCCGAGGAAGTTGCTCACGCCCGCGTACCGGATCTTGCCGGCCCGAACCGCGTCGTCGAAGAAGCCGAGCGTCTCCTCGATCGGGGTCAGCGGGTCCCAGGCGTGCGCCTGGTAGAGGTCGATCGTCTCGACGCCGAGGCGGCGCAGGCTCGCGTCCAGCGCGCGGGACAGGCTCACCCGGGTCAGCCCGGCCGAGTTCGGGTCGTCGCCCATCGGGAAGCGGCCCTTGGTGGCGATGACGAGCCGGTCGCGGGCGCCGGGCCGGGCCGCGAGCCAGCGGCCGACGACCTCCTCGGAGCCGCCGCGCGAGTAGACGTTCGCGGTGTCGATGAAGTTGCCGCCGGCCTCGACGAAGCGGTCGAGCTGGGCGTGCGACACCTCCTCGCTGCTCTCCTTGCCGAACGTCATCGTGCCCAGGCACAGGGTCGACACGATGGTGCCGGTGCCGCCCAAGGTGCGGTACTCCATAAGCCAGCTCCTAAACGTCGAGGTGAAACCATCATCCCCTCTGGACGGTCGCCGAAACGGGCGCGCCGCCCGGCGGCGGTCGGGCCGCGGGGCGGCGACGGGTCTCCGGCGTCGGCACCGGCCTTCCGGCCGGTCAGAAGCCGGGGAAGACGGCGCGTAGTTCGTCGAGCGAGATGTTGCCGGTCACCTCGAGGCCGGCCGGGGTGTACCTCGGGGTCAGCCGGCCGTAGAGGAGCCGCATCGCGGCCTCCAGCGGCCCGCCGAACGTCGCGGTCGGCGGCAGTGCCTCGGTAGTGAGCCGGACCCGGTCGTCGACGACGATGCGGTACGGCGTCCGGTCGATGTCGACCACGGCGGGCCCGCCCGCCGCGCCGGGCTTGCCGATGAAGCCGAGCAGGAAGCCCAGGCCGCCGCTGAGGTGCTCGGCGAGCAGGTGGGCCGACGGGTCGGCGAGGGCGGCGGCCGGGTCGGCGCCGGCCCGGACGTCCCAGTTGTGCTGGGCCACCTCGCTGAGCCGCATGGCGGCGAACGACGCGAGCGGGAGCGGCTCCGGCAGGAAGCCGAGCTTGACCTGGATGTCGTCGTGACGCTTCTCCGGGACGGCCTCGAGCGCGGCGACCAGCGCGGCGTCGGACTCGACGCTGCCCGAGGCCTGGTCCTGCGGGCTCAGGGCGTTCCACCTGTCCCAGACCCCCTGGTTGAAGTCCGGCGCGGGCGCCTCGGCCTCGCCCAGGGACGACCGGAGTCCGGCGAGCGTGATCTCGGCGCCACTGCCCAGGTGGGACAGGACGTCGGCGACGGTCCAGTCGGCGGCGCCGGACGGGCCGGTGAGCTGTTCGGCGGAGAGCGCCGGGACCGTGCTCGCGAGGGCATCGTGCTCGCCGCGCAGGGCGGCGATCGTGCGGCTGGCAAGATTCGTCATACGCCAAAGCCTAGGTTTCATCCACGGCCCGCTCGGTGCGAGGCGCCACTTTCAGTCGTTTTGATCTTCGTGAGGCGGGCCGACGACGATCTCCGAGGTGATCGCCTTCGGCAGGCCGAGCAGGCCCCCGGTCGTGTTGCTCAGCAGGCCGGCAAGGCTGTCCTCGGCGATCGCATGCGTCGTGACCCGGTACTCGTCGCCGTACGTCAGATCTGCCGTTCTCAGCGTGCAGGCGTAAAGGTCACGGCCCTTCGCGACGCACGGCCGCACGCCCAGGTCGCCCAGTCCCACCTTGATGTTCCGGTAAACGATCACCACTCGGTCGCCGGGGTCGACGGATACGTGCACCGGCACCTCGATGCTCAGCGCTGACGAGTGCCGCGACGACGGTGGCGTTACGGTGGCGTGCGGGGCCATGGGGGGCGCCTGAGTGCGCGGCGCGTTCGGGGAGCGCCCCGGATCGGAACTCGGCTCGGGGGACGGGGTGTCCGGCGACCTGTCCGCAGGGTGCGGCTTCTCCGCAGCGGGCCGCTTGCCCGGTGGCTGCTCGGGCGTCGCCCGCGGTGGCTGCTCGGGCGTCGTCTCCGGCGCGACCGCAGCCGGACGATCCTCGTGCACGAAGTAGGCGGCCAAAGCCACCGCCGTCGCGGTGGTGACGCCGCCGGTCAGGAGGATCGTGATTTGCAAAACGCCCAAAGTCGCCCGGACCCTGGCGAACCGCCGCCACAGGCGTTCCCAACGGGTGATGCGGCTGACGATGGTCTGATTAATGACTAGCGTGTGTTCCCGGCGATGAAGGAGAGCGACATCGACGTCGCGGGGGCCTCGGGAGGCGCTCGCGTCGTTCCGTCGATCCTTCCGAGCCACGGTGATCTCCGCATCAGAGAATGTGGGCGCTGTGGCGCCTGACTCTGATAACGGTTCGGAGGGGAACACGTCACGCGGAGAATTTCGCGTCGCCGTGCGAAGTGGATCGTTGAGCAGGGCGGTGTGGTCAGGAGGTGCGGTGTCGGGCGAGGCGTACGCTGCCGAGTCGGCCCCTGCCTTCCGGGCCGACCCCAGACGCCCGCCCCGGTCGTGGATCTTCAACCTTCTGATCGGCCGTCACCACTGGCTGGTCCTCGATGTCCTGGTCTCCGCGAACGCGGTGGTGCTGCGTACCATTCAGCACATCCGCTGGACCGACGCCGACCCCGTCGTGGTCTCCTCCGAGTCGCCGCAGCGCGGCGGGCGAGGACGGGCAAGGCGGCGACGCGACATCGAGATGATCAATCAGTTCGAACGGGACTGGCCCCCGACCACCGACGCCGACGATGTCGCGTTGCGCGACGCCGCGTTTCGGCTGGCCCGCAAGCTGCTGACCCCGTCCTTCACGGAGCTGCTGCTCAGCGGCCGTTCCATCGGGCCGGACGTGGCGATCGCACTGCCCGGCGAAGAGATCGCCTCGGTGCTCCAACGGATGCAGGGGCGGTGCCGGCCGGAGTCCTTGATCGCCCGGCCGCGGTCATACCTCGGGATCAGGTCGTTCCAGCTGCTGCGGACCCGGCCTACGGCTTCGCCATCCTGACGGATTCGTTGTGCAACTCGTCGGCGAAGTCCGACAGCAGCTTGCCGACCTGCTTGGGGTAGAACGGCTCGGTCTCAGCAAGGGCGCTCAGGATCGCCTCCCCGGCCTCGATCAGGCCCGGACCGGCGCCCAGGGACTGCAGCTGCAGGATCGCCACGTGCACGTCGGTCCGCACCCCGTTCGACGGGTCGTTGATCGTCTCGACGGCTCCGCGGTGAAGGGAATCGCCGGCATCGTGCATCCTGAAGAGGATCTTCTGCCGGGTGTCCCAACCCCGCCTGGACCGTTCAACGGCGACATCGAACGACTTCCAGATGTATCCCGCCATAACGCCGAGGGCGGCGGCGACGAGGCCGAGCATCTCTTTGGGCACCGAGCAATCATGCGACAAACCAGACGTCCGCGTCTCGACTGATTCTGCCCGCACCTACCGGCGCCCCGGCGGCGCTACGACACGGTGACGGCGTCGATCAGCTGGTCCTGGCCGCCGCCGACGTACAGGTTGACGGTGCGCACGTCGCCCAGCGCCGGGCAGTTCGGGGCGAGGGCGGTCAGGTCGAGGGCGTAGCCGCCGCTCCTGTCCGGGCGGGCGTCGCCCTGGCACCAGGCCCACCCGGCACCGGTCTGGAACGACACCGCGAACGAGCCGTTCGACGACGGCGAGGCGAAGCTGAGCGTGGCCCGCGTGCTCAGGTCGACAGGCGTCGCCAGGGTGGCGCCGAACCAGCCGCCCGCGGTGCCGGTGAGGCGCAGGCTCTGCGTGCCGTCGGCGTGGAAGCCGGTGCTGGTCGACGTGGTGCCGGCGTCCGGGTTGAAGCTTGCCGCGGCCCAGCCCTGCACGCCGTCCTCGAAGTCGAAGAGCTTCTGCGGCGCGCCGGGCTCGGGCTTCACGGTGACCGTCACCGTGGCGGGCGCCGAGCGCCGCCCGCGGTTGTCGGCCACCGTGTACGTGGTGGTGGCGCGGCCGGAGAAGCCCGCGGCGGGCGCGAAGGTGATGGTCCCGTCGGCCGCGGCCGCGAACGTGCCGCCGGTGACCACGGTCGCGCTCAGCGCGATCCGGGCCGGCACGATGGCGGTGGCCGGCCGGTAGACGATGTCGTTGGCGACGGCCGGCACCGAGGCGGTGACGCCGAACTCGACCGTTGCGGTGTCGTCGTCGGCGACCGGCGGGAACGTGTGCGCGAGCCCGCGGATCCGCCGGCTGAAGTTGCCGAGCGCGGTGCAGACCGGGCTGGGGCAGTAGACGGTGAACCCGTCGTAGTCGCCGTAGAGCGACCCGTCGTCCAACCGGTCGGAGAGGATCCAGTACAGCGCGCCGGCCTGGCCGGAGCTGACGACGGCGTCCGTCCACCGCTGGTAGACGGCGTTGCGCTCGGTCTTGCTCTTGAGGCCGAACTCGCCGAGCATCGCCGGCTTGCCGATCCGGCGCGCCGCGGCGGCGTGGTCGTTGATCCAGCCGGTGCCCCAGTCGGCGGTCCTGCCCCATCCGTCGGGGTAGAGGTGGTAGCTCATCAGGTCGATGTTCCTGAGCGCGGCCAGCGCGACCGTGTCGACGCCCTCGCCGCCGTTGCGGGTCCAGTCGTCGCTGCCGGGCTGGTCGGCGAAGAAGCCCTCGTCGCCGGCGGTCACCAGGTGCTTGCGGTCGACCGACTTGATGAATGTGGACATCTCGTCGGCCCAGGCGGTCACGGTGGCGGTGGTGCAGGTCGCCGACCTGGGGTACCTGCCGGAGCCGACGCAGCGCGGCTCGTTCGCCAGGTCCCAGGCCATGATGGTCGGGTCGTTTTTGTACTTGACGCCGGTGACGGTGTTGGTGCGCTCGAGCAGGTGGGCGATGTAGTCCTTGAACCAGCGGCGGATCGTGGGGTTCGTATAGAAATCGTCGTGGTTCGCGCCGCCGGCCCATTCCACGTACCGGTCCATGCCGCCGAAGTCGCCCCAGTTGTTGGTGAACGGGATGATCAGGCGGACGCCGTCCTGCCGGGCCCGCGCGATGACGCCGTCCAGCCGCTCCAGGCCGTCCGGGCCGTCGTTGTACTTCGGGTGCCCGGTGCCGTCCCAGTACTGCAGGTAGACGCCGTTCTGGCTGCCGGCCGTGGGATTGGCGCCGTCGGCGGTGCCGGTGTCGAACCAGCCCCAGGTGCGCAGCACGGTGAAGCCGGACGCGGCCGCCTTGTCGATGACGTTGTCGCGGGCGGTCGCGGACTGGTAGTGCAGGTAGTAGTTGTTGGTGCCGGCGAATCGGAACGGCTTGCCGGCGAGCGTCAGCCGGCTTCCGGTACGGGTCACGAAGGCGCCGGTGGAGGCGCCCGCGGGCGCCGGCAGCAGCGGGGCGGCAAGGGTCACGCCGAGCGCCGCGGCCAGCAAAGCCTTCAGTCCACTCATGAGCGACGGGTTCATCGGGTGTCCCTCCGGGAGCCTGCGCGCGGGGTGACGACAGGGTTGCGCCCTGTGCCCGAGAATCTAAACGCACTTAACTTAGAGGGTCAAGACGCCGGGACGCGACGCAGACCGATATTTCCCATCGATCACCTTCGAGGCGTTCACTCTTGACACGGCAAACTTAAGCGGCTTAATAATGTCCCCACCTCCTCCGCCGCCGCTGACGGCGATCGATCTAGGGATCCGCTGATGCGTAGACGTTCACCCCGGCGTGCGGGCCTTGCCGTCGCCGCGCTCGTGCTGTCGCTCACCGCCTGCACCGACAGCTCCTCGGACGGCAGGTCCACCGGCGACGCCGCGAACAGCTCCATCACGATCTTCAACGGCGCCACCGGCACGATCGTCGAGAACTGGAACCCGTTCTCGCCCACGCTGCTCCAGCCCACCGAGGGCCTCATCTACGAGCCGCTGTTCTGGTACAACTTCGCCAGCCAGTCGAAGCCGGCGCCGATGCTGGGCTCCGCGTACGCCTGGGATCCGACCGGCAGGACGCTGACGCTCACCATCCGCGACGGGGTCAAGTGGTCGGACGGCGTGCCCTTCACCGCCAAGGATGTGGCGTTCACGTTCGACCTGATCCGCCGGACCCCGGCGATCAACGCGACCGGCCTCAAGATCGTCTCGTCGGTGGCGAAGGACGACAGGACGGCGGTACTCACGTTCCCGAATCCGTCCTACACCGACGAGGCGGCGATCATCGGCAACACCCCGATCATCTCCGAGCACGTCTGGAGCAAGATCGCCGATCCGGGCAAGACGACCAATCCGCACCCGGTCGGCACCGGGCCCTACAAGCTGAAGAGCTTCTCCGCGCAGAGCTACGTGATGGAGAAGAACCCGAACTACTGGCTGGCCGGCAAGCCGGAGATCCAGAATGTCCGGTACATCTCGCTGGCCACCGCGGACGCGGCGAGCGCCGCGCTGATCGCCGGCCAGGTCGACTGGATGAGCTCCTTCCTGCCCGGCCTCGACCAGCTGCTCAAGAACCAGAAGAACCTGACCTACGTGAACACCCCGGCGCTCACCACGTCGATCTTCACCTGCGCCGGCGCCGACCTCGGCTGCAAGGGGCCGCAGACCGACGTGGCGGTGCGCCAGGCCATCTACCACGCCCTCAACCGCGACCAGCTCAACAAGCTGGCCGGCGGCGGGTTCGCGCAGACCGGCTCGCCGACCCTGCTGCTGCCCGAGCGGGACAAGGACTGGATCGCCGACCCGGCGAACCTCACCACGCCCGGCGGGCCCGACGTGGCCAAGGCCAACCAGATCCTGGACGCCGCCGGCTGGGCCAAGGGCGGCGACGGCATCCGCGGCAAGGCCGGGCAGCGGCTGTCGCTGACCATCCAGACGGTCACCGGCTGGAGCGACTACATCTCGCTGAACGACGCCATGACCCAGGAACTCAAGGCGGTCGGCATCGAGCTCAAGCCGACCCAGCTGTCCTGGCAGGAGTGGAACACCAACCAGGTGCAGGGCAAGTACCAGCTCTCGCTCGACTCGATCGGGCTGGGCGGCTCGACCAACCCGTACTTCACCTACCAGCCGAAGTACTCCACGGCCACCACGGCCAAGGTCGGCGAGGCCGCCGGCACCAGCGGCAACTACGCCCGGTACTCGAACCCCAGGGTGGACGCGGCGGTGGGGGGCGGCCCGGGCGCAAAAGAACCGGGCGGGCCGAAGGATGAGGAAGGCGGCCGACAGAACGAGATTGGTCGCGGACATAGGGTAATAAA
>NZ_JBEZXZ010000146.1:0-22715 GCF_040638275.1 Actinoplanes sp. NPDC026623
CGCCGTTCCGGGGCAACGGTTTCGCGCCCGGCGAGGGCAAGGACGTCATCGCGGAGTTCAAGGTGGACAGTGTGCGGCTGTGCCGCCTCGCCGCCGCCCGCGTTGAGCGAGCAGGTCGCCAGGCCGTCGACGTCCAGGACCGGCTTCGCCGCGTTCCGCCCGATCGCCGTGGCCATCCGGTTGATGGTCGCGACCCGCTTGTCCTGCAGCGGGCCGAGGATCGCGTTCTGGATGAACTTCGGGCCGCCCTCGCCGACGCTCGACGCCAGCCGCTTGTTCGCCTCGGCGATCTGCGTGTTGAGCAGCGCCAGGTTGCGCTCGATCTCGGCCTTGGCCTGCGCCGGTACCGTCCCGAGGGCGCCGGCGACGGCCGGGCAGTTCACGGTCGGTGCCGCACCCGCCGCGGCGTCGCCGCCGGCGTCATCGCCCTGGCCGGCGGCCGGAACCGCGGTCGGCTCGGGCGCGGCGACGCCGCCGCCACCCTTGTTCAGCGAACAGGTCGCCAGGGCCTGCACGTTCAGGTTCGGCTTCGGCGCGCTGCGCCCGATCGCCGTGGCCATCCGGTTGATGGTCGAGACCCGCTTGTCCTTCAGCGGGCCGAGGATGGCGTTCTGGATGAAGTTGGCTCCACCCTCGCCGGCGCTGGTGATCAAGCGCTTGTTCGCCTCGGCGATCTGGGTGTTGAGCAGGGTGAGGTTGCGGGCGATCTCCGCGCTCGCGCGGGCCGGGACGGCGCCGAGTTCACCGGCGACGGCCGGGCAGTTCACCGCGGGGGCGGCGTTCTCGCCGGCGGATGCGACACCCAGGCCGACGCCGACGATTGCCACGGCGACCGCGCCGACTCCGGCGACCTGCCAGCGGCGGGCGGTGGTACGGGAGGAAATCATTCTTCGCCTGAGCCTTCCTGTCGTAGGACCTCGCCCCCTGATACGGAAGCGCTCCCACAACAGATCAAGATCTGGCGAACATCGATGATATTTCGCCGCTCAGGGTGCCAGCGTCTTGCCGTCCAGCTTGCGGAAACCGTCCGCGACCAGCTCGCGGAGCACGTCGACGTCGACGCCCGCGAGCCGCCTGAGGTAAAGGCACGACTTGCCGAGACGATGCGGTCCGAGCCGGTCGAGCAGCCCCTGCTCGAAGCCCGCCGAGCTGTAGATCGTGGTGGCGCTCTTGCGCGGCGACAGCGCCACCGGGGGCCAGTCGCCCTCCTGCCCGGACGCGTACCGGTAGTGATAGGTCCCGAAGCCGACGATGCCGGTGCCCCACATCTCCGGCGCCACCCCGGTGGCCTCCGCCATCAGCGCGCAGACGGCCTGCGCGTCGGCGCGGCGCTTCGGATCGGGCACGGCGGCCAGGAAGTCGCCGACGCTGGCACCGGTCCGTACGGTCTGGGGGCCGGACATGATCAGCTCACGTTCTGCGGGGTAAGGACCGACCCGGCGAGCGTAACCCGACTATTGTGACCGCCGCCACATAAAGCGGACCGGTTCAGGCGACGGGCGGGTCCACCAGCGGCCAGCCCCCGGCCGCGAGCCGGGCCGACACCCGGATCACGTCCTCCGGGGTGGCCTGCTGCAGCAGCGACGAGCTGATCGTCTGCTCGATGTCGTCGGTGCTGATCGGGTCGTCGCCGGCCAGCACCGACTGGTCGGCGAGGTCCACCGCGATCCGGCGGACCTCGTCCTCGGTCATCCTGCGGCGCAGCACGCCGAGCAGCGCGACGTAGTCCTGGCGCGGGATGCCCGCCGGGTACCCGGCCCGCAGCCACTCGACGGCGCGGGTCATGAAGTTGGAGCTCAGATCAGTCATTGCTACTTGTCCACGATCGACGGATAGAAGTGCTGGAAGCTCAGCGTCTTGCCGAAACCGCCGGCCACGATGAAGGCAATACCCAGCACGACGCCCAGTACCACGACTGCGAACAGCAGATATCCGAGCACCGTGCCGAGCGGGCGGGTCGGGCCGGTCGCGGCCGATCCGGCGTCGCCGCCCGCGCCGTACGCCAGCGACCGGATGCCGAGCGCGAACAGGATCGGCAGGCCGGCGCCGAGCAGGATGCTCGCAAGCAGGACCTTCCAGGCGCCCTCGAGGGCGAATCCCAGGTTGTGCATGCCGATTCCTCTCAGGCCGCCGTGCGTGCGGGCACGGAGTCGTCGGCGGGCACGGACGCGTCGGCCGCTGCGGGCTCGGCCGGCTCGGCGGCCGGCGCACCCTCCCAGTCGTCGTTGACGTTGTGCTGATCCACCCGGCCGCGGCGCGACCGCAGGTACATGAACGCCGCGAGGGCCACCAGGATGGCGAAGACGGCCGACGAGCCGACCAGGCCGCCGCCGAGCGCGTTGCCGATCTGCCACATCAGCGCGCCGACGAGGCCGGCGGCGGGAAGCGTGATCAGCCACGCCGCGAACATCCGGCCGGCCACCCGCCAGCGCACCCGGGCGCCGGGGCGTCCGACGCCCGAGCCCAGGATCGAGCCGGTCGCGACGTGCGTGGTGGAGAGCGCGAAGCCGAGGTGGCTCGACGCGAGGATCACGGTCGCCGACGTGGCGTCGGCGGCGAGGCCCTGCGGCGGGGCGATCTCGACCAGGCCCTTGCCGAGCGAGCGGATGATCCGCCAGCCGCCGAGATAGGTGCCGAGCGCGATCGCGACGGCGCAGGCGGCCTTCACCCAGAACGGGATGTTCTCGGTGTCGGTCCAGTCCCCCGAGGCGATCAGCGCGAGCGTGATGACGCCCATCGTCTTCTGCGCGTCGTTGGTGCCGTGCGCGAGCGAGATCAGCGAGGCGCCGCCGATCTGGCCCCAGCGGAAGCCTCCGCGGGTGTACCGCTCGGCGACGCCGACGGTGACCCGGTAGATCAGCCAGGTGCCGGTCGCGGCGACGGCGCCGGCGATGACCGGCGACATCAGGGCCGGCAGCATCACCTTGCCGACGACCCCGTCGAGCTTGCTGCCGTCGCCGTTCCAGTTGACGCCGGCCCAGCCCAGGCCGGCGACGGTGGCGCCGATCAGGCCGCCGAACAGGGCGTGCGAGGAGCTGGACGGCAGCCCGAGCAGCCAGGTCAGCAGGTTCCAGACGATGCCGCCGACCAGGCCCGCGAGCACGATCAGCAGCAGCGCGGACCCGCCGTCGGCGAGCAGTTCGGGGCGGGGCGCGCCGCTGGAACTCTGGATCTTCACGACCGCGTTGGTGACGGTCAGGGCCACCTCGACGGACAGGAACGCGCCGATGAGATTCAGGACGCCGGAGAGGGCCACGGCGGCCTTCGGCTTGAGCGCACCGGTGGCGATGGAGGTAGCCATCGCGTTCGCGGTGTCGTGGAACCCGTTCGTGAAATCGAACCCCAGCGCGGTGATGACCACGAGGGCGAGAATCACGGAAGTGTCTGTCACACGCAGATAGTGACTGGCGCGATCAACAAGCAAAAGAGGGCAAGGGCGTAACACTTCGGAATCGCCGACGACATCACACCATACCTGGCGAAATGTCACCACAGAATCACTCAGAGTGACCTCGCGAGGGGTGAACGACCGAGGGGTGCCCTGCCGATCGGGGCACCCCCGGTCCGCTCAGAATGCCTCGGCGTCCGCCGCCCGGATCGCGTCCACCAGGATCCCCAGGCCCTCGCGCGCCTCGTCCGCCGTCAGCGTCAGGGGCGGGCCCATCCGCAGGACGTTGCCGTACAGGCCGCCCTTGCCGACCAGCAGGCCGCCCCTGCGGCACCCGTCGAAGACGCGCATCGTCGCCGCCGGGTCCGGGTCCGTCGTGCCCGGGCGGACGAACTCGACGCCGATCATCAGCCCGCGGCCGCGTACCTCCGCGACGATCTTCGTCTTCGCCGCCGCCGCGCGCAGGCCGTCGAGCAGGATCTCGCCCATGCGCTTCGCGTTCGCCTGCAGGTCGTGATCCAGGACGTAGTCCAGGACCGCGCTGCCCGCCGCCGTGGAGACCGGGTTGCCGCCGAAGGTGGAGAAGCTCGTCGCCGGCACCGCGTTCACGAGCTCCGCGCGGCCGACCACGCCCGCCAGGGCGAAGCCGTTGCCGATGCCCTTGGCGAAGGTGATCAGGTCCGGCTGCACGTCGTGGGCCTGGTAGCCCCAGAAGTGGTCGCCGGTGCGGCCCCAGCCGGTCTGCACCTCGTCGGCGATGAGCAGGATGCCGTGGTTGTCGAGCTCCTTCTTCAGCGCCCCGAGCAGGCCGTCGGGCGCGTGCACGAAGCCGCCGACGCCCTGGATCGGCTCGGCGATCAGCGCGGCCACGTCGCCCGAGGTCGTGGTGGCCAGCACCTCGCGCAGGTCCTCGACCGCCGCGTCGATGTGCTCGGCGTCGGACAGGCCCTTCATCCGGCCGCGGAGCCGGTCGCCCGAGTTGAGCCAGGACACCGACACCGGGCTGAGCGCGCTCGCCGACCAGCTGCGGTGCCCGGTGATCGCCATCGCCGCGAACGAGCGGCCGTGGTAGCTGTTGCGGATCGCCAGGATCTGGTTGGAGCGGCGATGGTTGGTGGTGAACAGCAGCGCCGCCTCGTTCGCCTCGGTGCCCGAGTTGGTGAAGAAGACCCGCGGGTCCGCGATGCCGGAGACCCGGGCGATCTTCTCGGCGAGCTCGACCTGCCGGCGGATCAGGTAGAGCGTGGAGCTGTGCACGATGCCGGTGGCCAGTTGCCGCTCAACCGCCTCGCGCACCTCGGCGATGTCGTAGCCCAGCATGTTGGTCAGCACGCCGCCGAAGAAGTCCAGGTAGGTACGCCCGTTCGCGTCGGTCACGCGCCGGCCGGAGCCGCTCACCAGCTCGATCGCGTCGTCGCCGTAGTAGGTCGTCACCCAGGAGGGCAGCACGGCCTGGTGCCGGGCGAGCAGGTCATCGGTCACGGAGTCCTCCAAATGAGCTAGCGCCAGCCCAGCGGGTGCGGGCGGGAACGATGGCCGCTGCCGCGCGAGGTCGCGCCGGCCGCGGAGGCGAGAATCTCGGCCAGTGAGTCGAAGTCGTCGTGGATCAGGCCGACGGTCACCCGGACGTGCTCGGCGCCCAGCGGGGTGACCTCGAAGGGCGCGCCGGGCGCGACGGCGATGCCGTGCGCGGCGAGCGCGAGCATCGCCATCTGCTGGTCCTCGACGGTCAGCCAGAGGTTGATGCCGTCCGCGGCGACGGCGGTGGCGCCGCGGGCGGCCAGCGCGGCCAGCATCGTGGCGCGGCGCCGGGCGTAGACGTCGCGGGCCGCGGCGACCTGCGCGACCGCCTCGTCGGACGTGAGCAGGTCGAGCAGGACGGCCTGCAGCAGCCGGCTGGACCAGCCCGGACCCAGCAGCCGGCGGTCGGCCACCGCGGTGACCAGCGCGGCCGGGCCGCCGAGGGCGGCCAGCCGCAGGTCGGGGCCGTGGCTCTTGGAGAAGCCGGCCACGTGCACGGTCCGGTCCGGCAGCCGGGTGCCGAGGCTGACCGGCGGCGCGGTCGCGATGTCGCCGGCGTGGTCGTCCTCGACGATCGTGACCTCCGGGTACGCGGCGAGCGCGTCCGCGAGCTCGGCGACCCGCCGCGCGGTCAGGCTGACACCGGTCGGGTTCTGCGCCCTCGGCTGCAGGTAGACCGCCACCGGGTCGTAGTCGCGCAGCGCCTCGCCGAGCGCCTCCGGGCACATCCCGTGCTCGTCGACGCGCACGCCGATCACGGTCGCACCGACGGCCTCCAGCAGGTCGAGCACCGGCGGGAAGGCCGGGCTCTCGACCAGGACGTGGTCGCCGAAGCGGACCAGGGCGCCGGTGATCCGGTCCAGCGCGTCGAGCGCGCCGTCGACCACGGTCAACTGCTCGACCGGGTACGGCCAGCGCTGCCGCAGCACCGTCTCCAGCGGCGGGAGCACGGGCCCCTCGAGGTAACTGGTGGTGAGCCTGGCGTCGCCGACGCGCTTGAGCGACTCGGCGAGGCTCGGTAACAGGTCGTAGTCGGGTACGCCGGTGGAGAAGTCCCTGACCACACCGGGTAGCCGGCCGCCCAGTTGCGCGTACCGCAGTCGCTGGCGGGGCAGGACCGGAACGGCGACGAAGGAGCCGGACCGGCCGCGGGTCTGTATCGCGCCGGCCCGGGTCAGGCTGCGCCAGGCCTCACTCACGGTGGTCGGGCTGACCCCGAGCGCCCGGGCGACGTCGCGCACCGTGGGCAGCCGCGCGCCGACCGGCAGGTCACCCGCGGTGACGAGACGGCTGACGGCCGCGGCGATTCCCCGGGCACTGCGGTCGTCGACCGCGCCCGCAATGAGCCCGAGCACCCCGTCCGACCCGCCTTTCCGAAACATATTGATAACAGCGGAGTGATTGTCCGCCTGCGTCTGTGTCATTAGTGTCCTACCTCATCGGCCCCTGATGTCAAGCGATGAGCGGGGGACGATGACAGACGGTGGATGGACGATCACAATCGTGTGGTGACCCACGCCACCGCCGATGCCGGACGCGCGGAGAGGGCCCTGTCGCACCGAGTGCGGCGAGGGCCGGGAGAGCACGACTGAGGAGGCATATCCATGAGCAATGTCATCCGGGCCGCCCTCGTCCAGACCAACTGGACCGGCGACAAGGAATCGATGATCAAGGCCCACGAGGCTTACGCTCGCGAAGCCGCGGCCCAGGGTGCGAAGGTGATCTGCTTCCAGGAGCTGTTCTACGGCCCCTACTTCTGCCAGGTGCAGGACCCCGCCTACTACGAGTACGCGGAGTCGATCCCGGGCCCGACCACCGAGCGCTTCCAGGCCCTCGCCGCCGAGCTCGGCATGGTGATGGTCCTGCCGATGTACGAGCAGGAGCAGCCCGGCGTCCTCTACAACACCGCCGCGGTGCTCGACGCGGACGGCACCTACCTCGGCAAGTACCGCAAGAACCACATCCCGCAGGTCAAGGGCTTCTGGGAGAAGTTCTACTTCCGCCCCGGCAACCTGGGTTATCCGGTGTTCGACACCGCGGTCGGCAAGGTCGGCGTCTACATCTGCTACGACCGGCACTTCCCCGAGGGCTGGCGCGCGCTGGGCCTGGGCGGCGCCCAGATCGTCTTCAACCCGTCGGCGACCAGCCGCGGCCTGTCGTCGTACCTGTGGCAGCTGGAGCAGCCGGCCAGCGCCGTGGCGAACGAGTACTTCATCGGCGCGATCAACCGGACCGGCATCGAGGAACTCGGCGACAACGACTTCTACGGCCAGTCCTACTTCGTCGACCCGGAGGGCAAGTTCGTCGGCGACGTGGCCGACACGCACAACCCGGAGCTGATCGTCCGCGACCTCGACCTGGACCTGCTGGCCACGGTCCGCGACCGGTGGGCGTTCTACCGCGACCGCCGCCCCGACAGCTACGACGGGCTGGTCGCGCCGTGATCGACGACAGGCAGCGCAGCGCGAACGAGGCAGAGGAGGCACAGCGGTGAGCTATCTGATCAAGGGCGGGACCGTCGTCGGCCCGACCGGTGCCGCCGCGGCGGACGTGCTGGTCGACGGCGAGAGCATCGCTGCCGTCTTCGCGCCGGGCTTCGGCCCGGACGGCATCGACACGATCGACGCCACCGGCCGGTACGTGATCCCCGGCGCGGTCGACGCGCACACCCACATGGAGCTGCCGTTCGGCGGCACGCACGCCAGCGACACCTTCGACACGGGCACCCGGGCGGCGGCGTTCGGCGGAGTCACCACGATCGTCGACTTCGCCGTGCAGCGCTACGGCGAGGTGGTGCAGGACGGCCTCGCCGCCTGGCACGCCAAGGCCGAGGGCAACTGCCACATCGACTACGGCTTCCACATGATCCTCGGCGGCGTCACCGACGAGGCGCTCAAGGCCATGGACCAGTTGGTCAGCGACGAGGGCATCTCCAGCTTCAAGCTCTTCATGGCGTACCCGGGGGTGTTCTACAGCGACGACGGGCAGATCCTGCGGGCGATGCAGAAGGCCCGCGACAACGGCGCCATGATCATGATGCACGCGGAGAACGGTCCCGCGATCGACGTCCTGGTCAAGCAGGCCCTGGAGCGCGGCGAGACCGACCCGTACTACCACGGCGTCACCCGGCCGCAGGAGCTGGAGGCCGAGGCGACCAGCCGGGCGATCTGGCTGGCCAGCGTGGCCGCCGACTGCCCGCTCTACATCGTGCACCTGTCCGCCAGCAAGGCGCTCGAGCAGGTCGCGGCGGCCCGGGACACCGGCCGCAACGTCTTCGCCGAGACCTGCCCGCAGTACCTCTACCTCACGCTCGAGGACCAGCTGGGCGCGCCCGGCTTCGAGGGCGCCAAGTGGGTCTGCTCGACGCCGCTGCGCAGCAAGCACGAGAGCCACCGCGCCGACCTGTGGCGCGGGCTGCGCACCAACGACCTCGCCGTCGTCTCCACCGACCACTGCCCATTCTGCATGAAGGACCAGAAGGAGCTGGGCATCGGCGACTTCTCCAAGATCCCGAACGGCATCGGCAGCGTCGAGCACCGCGTCGACCTGCTGTATCAGGGCGTGGTCGACGGGAAGCTGTCGCTGGCCCGCTGGGTCGAGACGATCGCGACGACCCCCGCGCGGATGTTCGGCATGTATCCGAAGAAAGGCATCATCGCGCCCGGCTCCGACGCCGACATCGTGCTCTACGACCCGAACGGCCGGACCCGGATCAGCGCCGCAACCCACCACATGAACATGGACCACTCGGCCTGGGAGGGCTGGGAGATCGCCGGGAAGGTCGACACGGTCATCTCGCGCGGCACCGTGGTCGTGCAGGGCAATGAGTACAAGGGACGAAAGGGCCACGGCAGGTACGTCCGCCGCGGACTTTCGGACTACCTGGTCTAGGGGGCCACATGCGTGAGATCAAACATTGGCTCGACGGCGGCGCCGTCTCCGGCGCCGGCGACCGGCGGCTACCGGTCTGGGACCCGGCCACCGGCGAGCAGCAGGCGTACGTCGTCGCGGCGACCGCGGACGAGACCGCGCGGGCGGTGGCCTCGGCCGCGAAGGCCTTCCCGGCCTGGCGGGCGGCGTCGCTGTCGCGCCGCTCCGAGGTCATGTTCCGCTTCCGGGAGCTGGTCGACGCGAACCGCAAGGAGATCGCGTCGCTGGTCAGCCAGGAGCACGGCAAGACCGTCGCGGACGCGGGCGGCGAGCTCGCCCGCGGGCTGGAGAACATCGAGTTCGCCGCGGGCGCGCCGCACCTGCTCAAGGGCGGCTACAGCGAGCAGGCCTCGTCCGGTGTCGACGTCTACTCGATCCGCCAGCCGCTCGGGGTGGTCGCCGGCATCACGCCGTTCAACTTCCCGGCCATGGTGCCGATGTGGATGTTCTGCAACGCCCTGGTCTGCGGCAACACGTTCGTGCTCAAGCCGAGCGAGAAGGACCCGTCCGTCTCGCTGATGATGGCCGACCTGCTGCGCCAGGCCGGGCTGCCGGACGGCGCGTTCAACGTCGTGCAGGGCGACCGGGAGGCCGTCGAGACGCTGATCGCCCACCCGGACGTGCAGGCGCTGAGCTTCGTCGGCTCGACGCCGGTCGCCAGGTCCATCTACGAGCAGGGCACCCGGGCCGGCAAGCGGGTCCAGGCGCTCGGCGGCGCCAAGAACCACATGGTCGTGCTCCCGGACGCGGACGTCGACTCGGCCGCGGACGCCGCGGTCAGCGCCGGCTTCGGCTCGGCCGGCGAGCGCTGCATGGCGGTGTCGGTCGTGGTGGCCGTCGGCGCGGTCGGCGACCCGCTGGTCGCGGCGATCCGCGACCGGATCGGCCGGATCGCGGTCGGCCCGGCCAGCGATCCGTCCGCCGAGATGGGCCCGCTGATCAGCCGCGAGCACCGCGACAAGGTGGCCGGCTACCTGGCCGCCGCCGGCGCCGCCGACGTCGTCGTCGTCGACGGCCGCGACGCCCCGATCAGCGACGGCCCGGGCTTCTTCCTGGGCGCGTCGCTTGTCGACAAGGTGGCGACGGACTCGCCGCTGTACACCGACGAGATCTTCGGGCCGGTGCTGTCGGTGGTCCGCGCGGACACGTACGAACAGGCGCTCGAACTGGTCAACGACAACGAGTTCGGCAACGGGACGGCGATCTTCACCCGCGACGGCGGCGCCGCCCGGCGGTTCCAGTACGACGTCAACTGCGGCATGGTCGGCGTCAACGTGCCGGTGCCCGTACCGGTGGCGTATTACAGCTTCGGCGGCTGGAAGTCCTCGCTCTTCGGCGACCTGCACATGTACGGGCCGGAGGGCCTCCAGTTCTACACCCGGAGCAAGGTCGTCACCTCCCGCTGGCCGGACCCGGCCACCTCGGAGGTCGACCTCGGCTTCCCCAAGGTGCGGTGAGCGACGTGGACATCGGAGTCGTTCTGCAGTGCGACCCGCCCGCGATGGACGTGGTCGAGTGGGCGAAGAAGGCGGAGGACCTGGGCTACAGCCACGTGTGGACGTTCGACTCACACGTGCTGTGGCAGGAGCCGTTCGTCATCTACAGCAAGATCCTCGCCGACACCCGGCGGGTGATGGTCGGCCCGATGGTCACCAACCCGGGCACCCGGGACTGGACGGTCATCGCGTCGCAGTTCGCCACCCTCAACGAGATGTACGGCAACCGCACGATCTGCGGCATCGGGCGCGGCGACTCGGCGCTGCGGGTGCTGGGCCTGCGGCCGAACACCCTCGCCGAGTTGCGGGAGAGCATCGGCGTCATCCGGGGCCTGGCCAGCGGGGAGCCGGTGTCGGTGCGCGGGGAGGAGCTGCAGCTGACCTGGGCTCCCGAGAGCCGGCTGGACGTGTGGGTGGCGGCGTACGGTCCGAAGGCCCTGGCGCTGACCGGCGAGGTGGGCGACGGCTACATCCTGCAACTGGCCGACCCGGACATCGCGGCCTGGATGATCGCGGCGGTCCGGGACGCCGCCGCCCGCGCCGGGCGCGACCCGGACGCCATCAAGTTCTGCGTCGCGGCGCCGGCCTACGTCGGCGACGACATCGAGCATCAGCGCGACCAGACCCGGTGGTTCGGCGGCATGGTCGGCAACCACGTCGCCGACATCGTCGCGCGGTACGGCGCCGACGGGACCGTGCCGCAGGTGCTGACCGACTACATCAAGGGCCGGCAGGGCTACGACTACGCCGAGCACGGCCGGGCCGGCAACACGCACACCACCTTCGTGCCCGACGAGGTGGTGGACCGGTTCTGCATCCTCGGCCCGATCGAGAGCCACCTGAAGCGGCTCGAGGAGCTGCGGGCCCTCGGCGTCGACCAGTTCGCCCTCTACCTGCAGCACGACGACAAAGAGGCGACGCTGCGGGCCTACGGTGAAAAGATCATTCCGGCGATGTCGGTTCCCGAGGCCTCGTGAGACGTCTGCTGAGCGCCGTGGTCGGCCTGGTCGTACTGGCGGCCCTCTGGGAGGGCTACAAGGCGGTCGGCAACCCGGACGGGACCGTGCTCCTCGGGGTACGGATCCTGCCCCGGGCCGACGACCTGTCGATGCCGCACGTGTGGGACATGCTGAGCCGCCTCGGCCGCCCGGAACTCACGGGCGGCCGGCCGGTCTGGGAGGTGGTGCTGAGCGCGAGCCTGTTCACGCTCGGCGTCACCGCGGCCGGCTTCGTCGCGGGCACGGCGATCGGCCTGCTGCTGGCGGTGGCCATGCAGCGGTTCCGGATCGTGGAGCGCGGCCTGCTCCCCTACGTGATCCTGTCGCAGACGGTCCCGCTGGTCGCCCTCGCCCCGCTGATCGCCGGCTGGAGCGGGAACCTGTCGTTCGGCCCCTATCCCTGGCAGGACTGGATGACCGTCGCCGTCATCGCCGCCTACCTCGCGTTCTTCCCGGTCGCCGTCGGCATGCTGCGCGGCCTGCAGTCGCCGCCCGCGGCCGGGGAGGAGCTGATGCGCAGCTACGCCGCCGGCTGGTGGCGCACCCTGGTCAAGCTCCGCCTGCCGGCGTCGCTGCCCTATCTCTTCCCCGCGCTGCGGCTGGCCGGCGCGGCCGCCGTCGTGGGCGCGGTGGTCGGCGAGATCTCCACCGGTACGCGCGGAGGCATCGGCCGGCTCATCATCGAGTACTCCCGGGAGGCCACCTCGGATCCCGCGAAGGTCTACACCGCGATGCTCGGCGCGGCCCTGCTCGGCCTCGTCGTCGCGGCCCTGGTCAGCCTGCTGGAGCTGCCGCTGATGCGGAACCGGCGCCGAGTACGGGTGGTGACGATGTGAGCGCCGTATCCCTCGCCGGAGTCACCAAGGTCTTCAACGCCGGCCGGCCCGACGAGGTCACCGCCCTGTCCGGCATCGACCTGGTCATCGCCGGCGGCGAGTTCGTCTCGCTGATCGGGCCGTCCGGCTGCGGCAAGAGCACCCTGCTCCGGCTGATCGCCGACCTGATCCCGGCGTCGGCCGGCACGGTCGAGGTGGCCGGCAAGCCGGCCGCGAAGGCCCGGCTCGACCAGGAGTACGGCATCGCGTTCCAGCAGGCCGGGCTCTTCGAGTGGCGGACCGTGCAGCGCAACGTGGAACTTCCGCTGGAGCTGCGCGGCGCCTCGCGCGCCGAGCGCCGGGCCCGCGCCGCCGAGATGCTGGCGCTGGTCGGGCTGGCCGACTTCGCCCGGCACTACCCGGCGCAGCTCTCCGGCGGCATGCAGCAGCGGGTCGCCATCGCCCGGGCCCTGGCCGTGCACCCGCCGCTGCTGCTGATGGACGAGCCGTTCGGCGCGCTGGACGAGATGACCCGCGAGCGGCTGCAGGCGGAGCTGCTGGCGATCTGCGCGAAGACGGGCACCAGCACGGTCTTCGTCACGCACTCCATCTCGGAGGCGGTCTTCCTGTCCAGCCGGGTCGTGGTGATGTCACCCCGGCCGGGCCGGATCACCACGGTGGTCCCCGTCGACCTGCCCGTACGCGACGACGCGGCCCGGCAGTCGCCGGCCTACTTCGAGGCGATCACGAAGGTCCGCCGGGCCCTGCGGGGATCGGAGCAGGCACCGGCACCGGAGCCGCGGGCGGCGGGGATCTCCCCGGCGGCGACGCCGTGAGGCGGCTGCTGCGCCTCGCGCCGCCCATCGTGCTGGGCATCGTCGCGCTTGTCGCCTGGGAGCTGGTGGTCTCGCTCGGCCGGATCGCACCGTTCATCCTGCCGGCGCCGTCGGCCATCTGGCACGAGCTGGTCGTCCAGCGCGGCAACGTCTGGGACGCGGCGCTGGCCAGCGGCCTCAACGCGCTCATCGGCCTGGCCTGGGGCACGGTCGCCGGCATCGGAGCGGCGATGGCCGCGAGCCGCTTCCGGCTGCTCTCGGAGGTCTCCATCCCGATGGCCGCGGTCGCCAACGCGCTGCCGATCATCGCGCTCGCCCCGATCCTCAACAACATGTTCGAGTCCACCTCGAGCGTGCCGCGCCGCCTCGTCGCCGGGATCATCGTGTTCTTCCCGGTCTTCATCAACACGCTGCGCGGGCTGCGCGAGGTCGACCCCACCCACCGGGAGCTGATGACCAGCTACGCCGCGGGCGGCTGGACCTTCACCCGGCTGGTCCGGCTGCCCGGCGCGCTGCCCTTCGTCTTCACCGGCCTGCGACAGGCGTCGTCGCTGGCCGTCATCGCCGCGGTCGTCGCCGAGTACTTCGGCGGCCTGCAGAACGGGCTCGGCTCGCGGATCACCTCCGCGGCCGCGTTCACCGCCTACTCCCGTGCCTGGGCCTTCGTGGTCGGCGCCTGCCTGCTCGGACTCGTCTTCTACCTATCGACGCTCCTGCTGGAGCGCCTCGCCATGCCCTGGAAGACCCGGCTCATCTCCTGACGCTCGGTCACTTGGAGGATCCCGTGAGAAGATTCCGCCTGTTGTCCGCTGCGGCGCTCGCCTCGGTGCTGGTCGTCTCGGGATGCGGCACCGCCGACACCCCGTCGACGCCCGGCCCCGCCGCGAGCGGCGCCGTAACCCCGATCAAGCTGCAACTGCAGTGGTTCTACCAGGCCCAGTTCGCCGGCTACATCGCCGCCGTGGACCAGGGCTTCTATCGCGAGCAGGGCCTCGACGTGCAACTGCTCGAGGGCGGCGTCGACATCGTGCCGCAGACCGTGCTGGCGCAGGGCAAGGCCGACTACGCGGTGGCCTGGGTGCCCAAGGCCCTGGCCTCGCGCGAGCAGGGCGCGGAGATCACCGACGTCGGCCAGATCTTCGCCCGCTCCGGCACCTACCAGGTGGGCTTCAAGGACAGCGGCATCACCGGCCCCGCGGACTTCAAGGGCAAGAAGGTCGGCAACTGGGGCTTCGGCAACGAGTTCGAGCTCTTCGCGGGCATGACCAAGGCCGGGCTCAACCCCGGCAAGGACGTCACCCTGGTGCAGCAGCAGTTCGACATGCAGGCGCTGCTCAAGAAGGAGATCGACGTCGCGCAGGCGATGAGCTACAACGAGTACGCCCAGTTGCTCGAGGCCAAGAACCCCGCGACCGGCAAGCAGTACACCCCGGAGGACTTCACGGTCATCGACTGGAAGACGGTCGGCACGTCGATGCTGCAGGACGCCGTGTGGGCCAACACCAAGAAGCTCAGCGACCCGGCCTACCAGCAGCAGACGGTGCGCTTCCTGCTCGGCACGATCAAGGGCTGGGCGTACTGCCGCGACAACGCGCAGGCGTGCCGCGACCTGGTGGTCAACAAGGGCTCGAAGCTCGGCAAGAGCCACCAGTTGTGGCAGATGAACGAGGTCAACAAGCTGATCTGGCCGTCGACGGGCGGCGTGGGCCTGGTCAACGAGGCGGACTGGAAGCAGACGGTCGACCTGTCGATGAGCACGAAGAACCAGACCGGGGACACCGTGCTGACCAAGCAGCCGGAGGGCCTCGCCTACACCAACGACTACATCCAGCAGGCGCTGGACAAGGCGAAGGCGGCGGGCGTGGACGTGACCGGGTCGGCGTTCCAGCCGCAGACGGTGACGCTGAACGCGGGCGGCGCCTAGCTCCCGTCAACTGCCACCGTGCAGCCTGGCGATGGCCTCGATCGCACCGACGGTCGAGGCCGTCGCGCCGGCGATGGCCTCCGCGCCCTGCGCCGCGAGAACCAGCCTCTGGAAGAATGCATTGATCTTCCCGAGCAGGGCCGGCTCCCGAATGTCCTCGCGTCTCACGAATGCGCCGGTAAGGCAATCCAATGCGTCTTCCAGGTCCACGGATCCGGTGATGCGCGACCCCAGCAGCGCGGTTTCGACGTCGCGAAGGCGGCGGACGAGGAATGCCTTGGCCTCCGCCGAGAGCGCCGGATTCCCGGTAACCGCATCCATCAATTCCCGGACGTCGTGAATCAATGAATCCAGGTGCTCCGGACCGATAGCCGGTTCCGGGCAGCACCGATGAAGCGCCCGCGAGGCCGCCTCCAGTCCGAACAGGGCCGCGCCGTCGAGTGGCGCGGGAATGATGAATTTGGCGGCGAACCGGTCCGTCGGCGCGTAGCCGGCCGCGCCCATGACCACGGCGTCGGTCAGCCGCTTGACGAGGCTCTCCACCAGGTGGAAGTGTTGTAGCAGGAAGGCCGGATCCTCCTCGTCGGGCAGCGCCTCGACGGCGGATCGGGTCGCCTGCGCCAGGCGCCCGATCTCCAGGATTCTCAGCGCGACCACGAACGGCCCGTCGGCGTCCTCCGCCAGACCGAGCACCTCTCCGACGGTCTTGTCGCCATTTCTACCGTGCAACGACTCAAGGAATGCACCCAGCCGGCCAGCGGGATTGTCCATCCATTTCGGCATGGCAAACACTGTAACAACGGCAATACTGTGAGTCACAAACACGCGCGCCACCACTGCGGTCGGCCATTCGGCCGATATGCATCCTACTTACGTCACAGGGAAATGAGGCGAGCGGCCAAGGCCACCGCATTGATGTCGCCTTTGCGGAGGGCATCCGCCGCCTCCGGCTCGCCCAGTCCGGCCATTCGCTGCGCCGCGGTGTCGATGAGGGATTCGTTGCCGCTGAGCAGCTTCCGGGCCAGGTTCGCCTGCAGCGGGGTCAGCTCCGCGTACGCGCACCGGTCCAGCGCGACGACCGTCTCCTCGTCCAGGGTGCCCGCCAGGGCCCGCTCGGTGACGACGCGCAGCAGCCAGTTGGGCCACCAGCCGTACTTGCCGAGCAGGTGCCCCGAGCGCACCGCGTCCTCGGGCTCCTGGCCGCCGTCCAGCAGGCGCAGGGTCATCGGGATGTCGAAGCGCTCCAGGCGCAGCGCCGTCACGAACAGGCGCTGCAGCTTCGCGGTGCCGACCAGCGGCTCTGCCGCGGCGGCCGACGCGGCGTACTCACCGCCCAGGGCCAGGGCGATGATGCCCGCCTCTGCCGTGGAGATCTCCGTGCCGGTCGAGCGGTCCCTGATCCGCTCGAGGGTGCGGAACAGGCGGGCCGCGGCCTCCTCGGCCTGTTCGGCCCGCTCGGCGTTGCCGGGGCGCTCCAGGTGGCGCAGCACGGTGTCCGTGGCGATCTCCACCTCGCGGCGCAGCAGCGGGGCCTTGATGTGCGGGCCGACCAGGTCGCCGAGGCCCTCGACCAGGTACCCGGCGTCGAAACGGTCAGACGCCCGGAGGAACTGCGCCCACCACTGCTCGAGGTGCTTCCCCACGGTTACCAGCGTGGCCCAATCACCGCCCCGGCGGACGGCAAACGGCCGAGGTCACCGCCGTGAGTGACGGCGGTGACCTCGGGTCGTCAGGCTGGATCAGCCGGCGGTCGGGGTCAGTACGACCTGGTCCGAGCCGCTCTGCGGCGGGTCGCCGGAGTCCGTGTACTCCGCCACGAACACCGCGGTCAGGCCCTCGGCGCCGGCGTGGCCGCCGTCGATGAACGTGGTGATCGAGCCGGTGCAGCCGGCCGCCGTGGACAGCGGGTGGCCGTGCTGCTCGTGACCCAGGATGTAGGTCACCGTGACCTTCGAGCAGTCGACCGGCTGATCGTCGACGACGCTGACCTCGAAGTTCACCGTGTCGCCGAACTGGAACGGCTGGCCGGCCGTCGGAGTCACGAACGTGACCACCGGGGCCTGGGTGCCCACTGGGAGGATGACCTCCGCCGACGCCCAGCGGCCCGTCGGATCCGTGACCTTCAGCGTCGGCCGGTAGTTGCCGTTCGCGGTGAACGTGTACACCGCGTTCGGCGCGCGCGAGTCGACCACGCCGTCGGCGTTGAAGTCCCACGCGTACCGCAGGCTGTCACCGTCCGGGTCGGTCGTGCCGGCGCTGGAGAAGGTGACCGTGAGCGGCGCGACGCCGCTGGTGGGCGTCGCGGTGATGTGCGGGATCGGGGTCCGGTTGCCGCGCACGTAGTCGATGCGGGCAAGCTGCGCCTCCGGGTTCTCGGAGAAGTAGCCGTCGCCGTACTCGAGCACGTAGAGCGAGCCGTCCGGGCCGAACTCGAGGTCCATCGGGTTGTCGAAGACGATCGAGGGCAGCACGGGCTCGATCGAGGTGACCTGGTTGGCCGGGCCGAGGGTGAAGCCCTTGACGTAGTCGCGGGTCCACTCGTAGAACAGCGGCTTGCCGTCGTAGTACCTCGGCCACTTGGTCGCCGACGGGTTCTTCGCGGAGAAGTCGTACGCCGGTCCGCCCATCGGCCCGATGCCGCCGGTGCCCAGCTCGGGGAACGCGGGCGTGGCGCCGTACGAGTAGATGACCTCGGCCTTCTCGACCGGCGGGAGCCGGCGCTTGCCGGTGTTGTGCGGCGAGTCGTTCACCGGCGCCGCGCAGTTGAACGGCGCGCCCGAGGTGTGGGTGGCGAAGTCGTAGTCGACGTAGGGCAGGTCGGGAGAGACGCAGTAGGGCCAGCCGTAGTTGGCGGGCTTGTCGACGGCCATCCACCGGCCCTGCCCGGCCGGGCCGCGCGCCGGGTTCGGCGAGTTCGCGTCCGGCGAGTAGTCGCCGACGTAGACCACGCCGGTGTTCCGGTCGACGGCGAACCGGAACGGGTTGCGCAGGCCCATCGCGTAGATCTCCGGGCGGGTGTACGCGGTGCCCGGCTTGAACAGGTTGCCCTTCGGGATGGTGTAGCCGCCGTGGGGACCGACCTTGATCCGCAGCAGCTTGCCGCGCAGGTCGTTGGTGTTGCCCGCGGTGCGCTGCGCGTCGAAGGCGGGGTTGCGGTCGGGCCGCTCGTCGATCGGCGTGTAGCCGTCGGAGGCGAACGGGTTGCTGTCGTCGCCCGTGGACAGGTACAGGTTGCCCCGCGCGTCAAAGTCGATCTTTCCGCCGACGTGGCAGCAGATGCCGCGGTCGGTGCCGACCTCGAGGATCTTCTGCTCGGTGGCGAGCGCGAGCGTGTTGCCGGTGAGCTTGAACCGCGACAGCCGCATCACGCCCTTGAAGGGCGCGAAGTCCGCCGCGGTGCCCTGCTCCGGCGCGTCGCCCTCGTTGACCGTCGGGGTCGCCGGGTTGTCGGCGGGCGTGTTCAGCGGCGGAGAGTAGTAGATGTAGACCCACCTGTTCTGCTTGAACTTCGGGTCGATCGCGACGCCCTGCACGCCCTCCTCGTCGTGCTGGTAGACGGGGATCCTGGCGGCGAGGATGTTCCGGCCGCTCTTCGGGTCGTTGATGCGGACCTCGCCCTTGCGCGAGGTGTGCAGCACCCGCTTGTCGGGCAGCACGGCCAGGGCGATCGGCTCGCCCGGGAAATCGTCGAGGGTCACCTTCTGGAAGGCGGAGTCCGGCGGCGGCGCGGCGGCCGTCGCGGTGGCCGGCGCCGACGGCACGGTCAGCGCGGTCGTGACCAGTGCCAGGGCGGCTCCGGCGGTAGGTAGACGCTTCATGTGGTTCTCCCCTCAGAACCTCAGGTTGGCCAGGTAGCGGAAGCCGACCTCGGCCGTGGTCAGGGCGTCGGCGGGGGTGCGCGGCGGGGTGCCGGCGTCGTCACGCTCCACGATGTACTCGACCAGGCCGGCCTCGCGGGCGTGCGCGAAGATGCGCCCGAAGTCGATCAGGCCCTGGCCCGGGTCGGCGAAGCTGCCGGAGGTGGCCAGGTCCTTGACGTGCACCTGCCGGATCCGGCCGCGGTGCTGGTGTATCAGGTCCACCGGGTCGTGCGCGCCGCGGAACGCCCAGAACAGGTCGACCTCGAGGTGCACGAGCCGGGGGTCGGTCTCGCCGGTCAGGATGTCGTAGCCGGTCCGATCGCCGCCGTCCTGGCGGGCGAACTCGTTGTGGTGGTTGTGGTAGCCGAAGTCGAGCCCGGCCTTGCGGGCGAGCGCGCCCGCCTTGTTCAGGTCCTTGGCGAAGGCCCGGTACACCGATCCGTCGCGGATCGGCCCGCCGTCGGCGGCGCCGCCGAAGTAGGGATGCACGATGTACCTGTTGCCGACGATGTGCGCGTCCTCGAGCGCCGACTGCCAGGTCGCGGCGTCGAACGGCTGCGGGATGCCGACGTGCCCGGAGGTGGCCCGGAGGCCGGCCCGGTCGAGGGCGGCACGGAACTGCGCCGCCGTGCGCCCGACGAAGCCGGCGTGCTCGACCCGCCGGTAGCCGATCTCGGCCAGCCTGGCGAGGGTGCCGTCGAGGTCGATGGCGAGCTGGTCGCGCAGGGTGTAGAGCTGGACGCTGATCTTGTCGCGGGGCACGCGGGACGGCCCGCGGCCGCCCTTCGCGGCCTCGGCCGGCGAGGCGAGCACGGCGGAGGTGCCGATCGCGGCGGCACCGGCCGCCGCGGCGCCCAGTAGGTTTCGGCGGCTGACTGTTGACTCGTTCTGCATCGCTTGCACTGCCTCCCGGTAGGTGGTGCGGGATCGGCGTGGGCGCACGGAAGCGGCCGATCAGGCGGCGGCTCCCTGAGCCGCGCGCCACGCCGGAGCACTTTTGTTGCATCGAAGTCGTTCGCTTGCTGATGTTAATGGAGTGTTTCGCTGGAGTCGCGAAAAGAATCTTCGAAATATGCAAAAGTTTGATTGAGCTGCCGCATAAGTCCCCGCCAATGCCGTGGATCTGGCCGATGCGGACACGCCGGACATCACCCACTGTGGAGTGCTACGCGGTGACGGCACCGCGCTGCGCCGCCAGCAGGGCGGTGAAGTCCTCGGCGGCCATCGGCCGGGCGAGGTGATAGCCCTGGCCGTACACGTAGCCGAGGCCGCGCAGCTGCTCCACCTGGGCCTCGTTCTCGATACCCTCGGCGACCGTTTCCAATCCCAGCGCGTTCGCGAGCTGGACGACCGCGCGGGCGACGGCCTGGCGAGCGTCGCGCGCCGACGGGTTGGCGTCGTCGATCTCGATACCGTCGACGAAGGACTTGTCCAGCTTGACGATCGCGGCCGGGAACGCCCGCAGCAGGCTCAGCGACGACTCCCCCGTGCCGAAGTCGTCAAGCGCCAGCTTGATGCCGAGGCGGTCCAGCTCGTGCAGGGTCCGCGACACCTGGCTGCCGCGCAGCACCGCCGACTCCGTCAGCTCCAGCACCAGCCGGTCGGTGGACAGGCCGTTCTCGGCGAGCGCCGCCAGCACGTCGGCGACGAAGTCCGGATCGTGCAACTGCCGGGCCGAGACGTTGACGGCCGGCCGCTGGATCACGTCCGGGCCGAACTCGGCCAGCCAGGCCGCCGTCTGCCGGCAGGTCTCGCGCAGCACGAAGCGGCCCAGCTCGACGATCAGGCCGGTCCGCTCGGCGGCCGGGATGAACTCGATCGGCGGCACCGTACCCCGGATCGGGTGGTTCCAGCGCACCAGCGCCTCGACCCCGACGATCTTGCTCGTCTCCAGCTCGAGCAGCGGCTGGTAGACGACCCGGAACTCGCCCGCGTCCAGGCCCCGGCGGATCTCGCCACCCAGCTGGATGTGCGCCAGGACCGGCTCCTCCATGCCGGGCACGTAGCGCACGTGGCCGGCCTTGCCGCGCTCCTTGGCCGCGTACATGGCGACGTCCGCGTCGCGCAGGATGCCGTCGAGGGTCGCGCCCGGCACCACGGTCGCGATGCCGATGCTGGCCTGCACCAGCAGCCGGTGCTCGCTGATCGGCCGGCTCAGCGCGTCGAGGATGCGCTGGGCGACGGTCTCGCCCACCGTCGTACCGCCGACGAGCAGCACCGCGAACTCGTCGCCGCCGATGCGCACCGGCAGCCCGTCGGCGCCGCACTGCTCCGCGAGCACCCGGGCCACCGCGACGAGCAGGTGGTCGCCGACGTCGTGGCCGAGCGAGTCGTTGACGGTCTTGAAGTCGTCCAGGTCGACCAGCAGCACGGTGGCCGGCCGCTCGGCCGCGAGCGCCGCCTGCAGGGCGTCGTGGAACCGGGCCCGGTTCGCCAGGCCGGTCAGGCCGTCGTGGCTGACCTCGTGCTGCAGCCGCGCCTCCTGGCCGCGGATGTCGCGGAGCAGGCGCCGGTTGTCGCGGAAGGCCAGGAACTGGCGGATCGCGACCAGGATGCTGATCAGCACCGCGGCGGCCAGCGAGATCCGCCCGGACCAGTCCAGCGGGCCGAAGGCGATCGCGATCACCGGCAGGTCGACGGCCGCGATCGCCAGGTACGGCAGCAGCGGCAGGGACCGGCGCGACACCCGGCGGCTCCCGAAGGTCGCCCGGGCCTGTGCCCGCGCCGCGAGGACCAGCAGCACCGGCCCCAGCGGCAGCACCACGGCCTGCGACGGGATTCCGCCGTCGTGCCCGAAGGTGGTGGCGAGCACGGCCACGCCGGCGGCGGTCAGGCCGACGGTGACGACCATGCGAATCGCCGCGCGGTCGACCGGGCCGTCGCCGAGGTACGAGACCTTGGTGACGCCGGCGGTCGTCAGCAGGAACGCCAGGCCGATCAGGAGCAGGGTCTGCGGGCTCCACCGCTCGTCCGCGGTCAGCATCGGGGCGAGCCCGAAGTGCCAGAGCACCGTCGCGCAACCCAGGAAGGCGACCATCCGGTCCAGGTTCATCCGCCGGCGCTCGGCGACGGTGGCGGTGCCGACCGGCACCCGGCCGACCGCCCACATCGCGAGCGTGAAGCCGAGGCCGAGGGCCAGCGCGGGAACGAGCGGCATGGCCGGCGCCACGTTGCCGACGGAGTACAGCGCCGCGTGGACGGCCATCATCGCGTAGCCGAGGGTCATGGAGACGGTGGCGGCCAGCAGGGTGCTCCAGAACCGCCGGGCTACCGGGTTGTCGCGGACCGCGCGCCAGAGGCCGAACATGGCGGCGACGGCGACGCCGCCCTCGATCGGCGCGGCCACGTAGGCGATGGCCACGGGCCCCCCGCCGACGGCGCAGTTCAGCAGGTACCAGAGCAGGCTGGCGGCGGCGAGACCAGCGTTGATCCATACATAGCGCATGAATGAACGGGTGTCGTCGGCCATGGCTTGTGGATCGGCCGCGGGCAGGGCGGGTGTAGGGAAACCCCGCAGTGTGGGGCAACTCACAGGATGTCCTGGCTCACGCCGGCCGGTCGCGGCGGATCGGCCGAAAGGCCGAGTGCCGCGGGGCTTCTCCCTCCACGGTCAGATGTGGACCCGGCCGCCGCGGCGGAATGCTGACTGCACTGTCGCGCTCGATCCCAGGGGGAACCGGATGACGTCCGTACCGCACCACTACGACACGGCGCCGCTCGTGCACACGGACGTCCTCGTCCTGGACTACCTGGCCGCGCTCTGGGCCGCCGGCGAGGACCTCGAACCGGCGCTGCGCGACGAGTTGATGACCACCGTCGCCGACTACATCGCGATGCGCCGCACCTCGCCGACCGACCCGATCGACGACCCCGCGCAGATCCTGCACCGGCTGGGCCCCCCGGAGCCGCTCGCCGCCGCCGCCCGCCGCGGGCGGGTGCCGGCGCAC
>NZ_JBEZXZ010000147.1:0-22575 GCF_040638275.1 Actinoplanes sp. NPDC026623
CGGGCGTCGCCTTGCGCCGCGGCGCACGGGTCCGGCGCACGGGTGCGGTGCTCTCGGCGGCATCGACGGGAGGAGTGTTGGCTCCGTCCCGTTCACCGCCCTGTGGCTCGTTATCGAGCATGGGGCGCTCTCCAGTTCTGGCGGCCCCGGGCGCGGGTGAGCGCTGCCACGCAGGGTCGCCGCAAGTTTTTCGGCCCCGACCGAGTCGGACGGGCAGCCGAAGTCTGCCAACGCGGACGCAGACCCGAAGCGGTCAGCGCCCTCCGATAGTGGCGCCCTCGCGATCCGCTTCCAACGGATCGACTATCTCCCCCTGCGGCGTGAGAGTGCCCTGCGCCAGCCGAGTCACCCGTGGGGGGACCGGCGGCTCCAGGCCAGCCACCACGCGCAGGCCGGAAAGGACGTCATCGGGTCGGACGGCGGGCGTAACCTGCCGCACGACAAGGTCGATTATCGCACACGGCGCGGCCGCGCCTTCGGAAGGTGCGGCAGACTGCTTGCTCACAGCGAAGACGGTCACCGCGGACCTCGCGTCGAACGAGCGCCGGCCCTGCTTGGTCATGCGCTCGACCTGCACTTCCTCCGCCGCCAGGAAGGCGTCGACGGCCTGCTGCGCGACCGCCGGCTCGACACCGGGCAGCTCGATCAGCCAGCGGGAGGCGTTGATCCGGTCGGCGAGGCTGCCCTCGGTCGCCAGCACGGCGTCGATGATGTCCAGGCCGGGCGAGAGCGCGGCGTCCAGCGCGACCCGAAGCTCCGCCGGGTCGACCTCGGCCTGCAGCCCGATCTCCAGATACTCCGCCTCGCTGCCGACACCGGTCGGCGCCGCGCTCGCGTACGAGATCTTGGGGTGCGGGGTGAAGCCCTGGGAGAAGGCGATCGGCACGGCGGCGCGGCGCAGCGCGCGCTCGAACGCCCGGGCGAAGTCCCGGTGCGAGGTGAAGCGCAGCGGCCCGCGCTTCGCGTAGCGAAGGCGGATCCGCTGCACGACCGGGGCTTGGCCGCCGACCGGCTGGTTCTTGGCGATGACGTCTCCTACGGGGTTACGGGTCGGCGCAGCTCAGTGCGTGTGAGCCGGGGGGCGCAGCCCGTTCGTCGGGGTGAGCGGCAGCAGCTTCCTGCCGGTGGGGCCGATCTGGATCTCGGTGTCCATCGACGGGCAGACACCGCAGTCGAAGCACGGGGTCCAGCGGCAGTCGTCCTGCTCGAATTCGCTCTTGGAGTCCTGCCAGTCCTGCCAGAGCCAGTCCTTGTCCAGGCCCGAGTCCAGGTGGTCCCAGGGCAGCACCTCGAGCTGCTCGCGCTCGCGGGTGGTGAACCAGTCCAGGTCCACGCCGAAGGCGGGCAGCGTCTCGGCCGCGGCCTCGACCCAGCGGGCGTACGAGAAGTGCTCGCTCCAGCCGTCGAAGCGCTGGCCCTTGTCCCAGACACGCCGGATCACCGCGCCGACGCGGCGGTCGCCGCGCGACAGCAGGCCCTCGATCAGCGACGGCTCGCCGTCGTGGTAGCGGTAGCCGATCGCCCGGCCCAGCGACCGGTCGCTGTTGATCTCCTGCTTTAGCATCCGCAGCCGGTTGTCGATCACCTCGGGCCGCTCCATCGCCGCCCACTGGAACGGGGTGTGCGGCTTGGGCACGAACGCGCCGATGGAGACCGTGCACTTGATGTCCTTGGTGCCGGTGGCGACCCGGCCGGCCTTGATCACCTCGTGCGCCATCCGGCCGATCTGCAGCACGTCGTCGTCGGTCTCGGTGGGCAGGCCGCACATGAAGTAGAGCTTGACGCTGCGCCAGCCGTTCGAGTACGCCGTGACGACCGTCCGGATCAGGTCCTCCTCGGTCACCATCTTGTTGATGACCTTGCGGATCCGCTCGGAGCCGCCCTCGGGCGCGAACGTCAGGCCGGTACGCCGCCCGTTGCGGGACAGCTCCTGCGCCAGGTCGATGTTGAAGGCGTCCACCCGGGTCGACGGCAGCGACAGCGAGACGTTGGTGTCCGCGTACTGCTCGGCGAGGCCGGAGCACATGTCGCCGATCTCCGAGTGGTCCGCGCTCGACAGCGAGAGCAGGCCGACCTCGGAGAAGCCGGAGAACTCCAGGCCCTCCTTGACCATCTGCCCCACGGTGGTGATCGAGCGCTCCCGGACCGGGCGGGTGATCATGCCCGCCTGGCAGAACCGGCAGCCACGGGTGCAGCCACGGAAGATCTCCACCGCATACCGCTCGTGCACGGTCTCGGCGAGCGGCACCAGCGGCTTCTTCGGGTACGGCCAGGCGTCGAGGTCCATGGTCGTGCGCTTGTGCACCCGGAACGGCACGTCCGGGCGGTTCGGCACGACGCGCTGGATGCGCCCGTCGGGCAGGTAGTCGACGTCGTAGAACCGGGGTACGTAGATGCTCTCGGTGCGCGCCAGCCGCAGCAGCAGCTCGTCGCGGCCGCCCGGGCAGCCCTCGGCCTTCCAGTCCCGGATGATGCCGGTGATCTCGAGGACCGCCTCCTCGCCGTCGCCGAGCACGGCGGCGTCGATGAAGTCGGCGATCGGCTCCGGGTTGAAGCTGGCGTGCCCGCCGGCGAGCACGATCGGGTGACTCTCGTCGCGGTCCGCGCTCATCAGCGGGATCTGCGCCAGGTCGAGGGCCGACAGCATGTTCGTGTAGCCCAGCTCGGTGGCGAACGACAGGCCCAGCACGTCGAAGGCCCGGACCGGCCGGTGCGCGTCGACGGTGAACTGCGGCACGCCGTTCTGCTTCATCAGCGCCTCGAGGTCCGGCCAGACCGCGTAGGTGCGCTCCGCGAGCACGTCGCTCTGCTCGTTGAGCACCTCGTAGAGGATCTGGACGCCCTGGTTGGGCAGGCCGACCTCGTAGGCGTCGGGATACATCAGGGCCCACCGCACGGTGGTCGCGTCCCAGTCCTTCACGACGACCCCGAGCTCGCCACCCACGTACTGGATAGGCTTGCTGACCTGGGGCAGCAGCTGCTCAAGCTGGGGAAAAACCGAATTCACACTCATGCCCATCGCCTCCGCCGGCGCTCCGGCGATGACATCCGTCGCGCGCCGAGTTGATGATCGCTCGCCGCGCGCGGAGTCGGCGACCCGCTCGCAAGCTTGCTCATGGGGCACCAGGGTACGCGGCTCAGGGTGCCAATTCGCTCGCGGCCCGATCGAGGTCGGTTGCCAGGAGATCATCACGGAACGCGCACAGCTGCAGCGTCATCCGCGCGGGGCCGGTCGCGCCCACCACGAACCGGATCGGGGTGCCCTGATCATCGAGGTCGCCGACCAGCCCGTCCAGCAGCCGCACACCCGCGCTGTCCAGGAACGAGACCGCGGTCAGATCGATCAGCACCGCGCCCGCGTGCCCGGTCTGCCGGACGATCTCGCGGCCGATCTCGGGCGCGTTGGCCAGGTCGATCTCGCCGGCCAGCCGGACCAGATCGACCGTGCCCACCTTGGTGAAGGTCACCCACTGATCGGTCGTCATCGCGCCTCCCGGCGATTACGCCGCATCGTCACCGTGGTGCCCTCGTCGTGGTCGAACGACGCGTGGTCCATCACCTGACGAATGAGCTTGAGCCCGCGGCCGCGGGCGGTGTCGGCGTTGGTGGCCCGCCATTGGCCCTGGTCGCGGACGCGCACCTCGACGGCCTGCGGCGAGACCGCGGCGACCACCTCGACGATCCCGAACGGGTCGTCGCGGTAGCCGTGCTCGATCGCGTTGGCCACCGCCTCCGAGCAGGCCAGCAGGACCGCCTGGGTGCTGTCGTCGTCGACGTCGTTCGCGATCAGCCAGCCGCGCAGGTCCTTGCGCAGCAGCGCGATCTGCAGCGGGTCCGCGCCGATCGAGCGCTCCAGCCGCTCCTCGACGCCGATCGAGAGGCAGAGCAGGCAGACGTCGTCGGCGTGCTCGCGGCCGACGAGGAAGTCCGCCAGGCCGGCGGCCAGTCCGGGCAGCGGCGAGTCGCGGCGCCCGGCGTAGGCCCGGGCGAGCACCTCGAAGCCGGCGTCGATGCCGCGGTTGCGCCGCTCGATGAGGCCGTCGGTGTAGAGCAGCAGCCGGCTGCCGGCCGGGAGGCGGGTGCGGTGCTCCAGCCGCATGCTGCGCCCGGCGCGCGATCCCAGCGCGCCGGAGCGGGCGTCGAGCAGGTAGCGCGGCGGCCCGCCCGGCTCCGCGAGCAGCGGCGGCACGTGCCCGGCGCAGGCGTAGGTCATCTCGTTGGTCGACAGGTCGACCTCCGCGTAGGCCACCGTCGCCATCCGGGCGGACTCGACCCGCTCGACGAACCGGTCCAGGCGCTCGAGCAGCCGCGCCGGCCCGGCCTCGGCCGAGGCCAGCGCCCGGATGGCGCTGCGCAGCTGGCCCATGGTGGTGGCCGCGTCGATGCCACGCCCGACCACGTCGCCGACGACGACGGCCAGCTTGTCCGGGGTGATCAGGAAGGCGTCGAACCAGTCGCCGCCGACCTCGAGGTCGTGCGCGGCGGCCTGGTAGTGGGTCTCGACCGCGAACCGGGGGTCCGAGGGCAGGTCGTTGGCGAGCAGGCTGCGCTGCAGGGTCCGGGCGATGGCCCGCTGCTGCTCGTAGAGGCGGGCGTTCTCCAGCGCCAGCGCGGCCCGGTCGGCCAGGGCGGCCAGGAAGACCGCCTCGGTGACGGCCGTGCGCCGGCCCGGCGCCATCCGCAGCGCGAGGGTGCCGAACACCTTGCCGTTCGCCACCAGCGGCAGCACCGCGCAGTCCGGGTCGGGACCCTTGTCGTCGGTCAGCTGCGTCTGACCGCTCGCGAGGACCTCGACGATCCGCTCGTCCAGCCGGTCCGGATCGGGTGCCGGTCCGCCGGCGTCGGCGAGCAGCCCCGCGGGGCCGACGTGCAGCCGCACCTCGGCCCACTCGGCCATCTCCGGCACCATGCGCTCGATCAGCCGGCGGGCCCGGGGCATCAGCCGGGGCACGACCTCCAGGGCCCGGGTCGTCTCCGCGAGGAAGATGGACCGGATCTCGCGCCGCCCGAGGTCGTCGTAGAGCCGGGCCCGGTCGAGCGCCTGCCCGGCCTGGTGCCCGAGCAGCCGGACCACCCGCAGCTCGCTGTCGGTGAGCTCGCGCTGCTCGACGAAGTCGAACCCGAGCACGCCGAGCACCTCGACGCCGGCCTGATCCTCGGCGGCGGAGGCGGTCAGCGGCAGCAGCACCGCGGTGCCACGGCGGTCGCGGCGCATCGCCGCCGCCAGATCCGGGAAGTGCTCCTCGGCCTCCTCGATCGAGCCGATCACGTGCAGGTCGCCGCGCCGGGCCACCTCGGCGACGGCCCGCGACGAGCCGCGCGGGACGTCGTCGCGGGCGGGGCCCGCGGGGTCGGTGCACGCGATCGCGGTCAGCTGGTCGCGGTCGGGATCGGACAGCCAGACCGTCGCCGAGCTCGCGCCGAAGGCCGGCGCCGGCGCCCGGACGACCGCCTCGGCGACGTCGGCCTCGGTCGGCGCCGCCGCCAGGTCGGCCACTATCTCCTGCAGCACCCGCACCCGCCGCTCGGAGGCCTCGGCGGCGCGGCGGGCGGCGAGCAGTTCCTTTTCATACCCGCGGCGCTCGGTGGCGTTGAAGATCGTGGTGCGGATCACCCGCGGCAGCCCCGCCGGGTCCCGGCCCAGGGCGGAGTTGGCCAGGATCGGCAGCCGGCGGCCGTCGGCGCAGACCAGGTCGAAGGCCACCTCGTGCACGTCGTTCTGCATGCTCAGCAGCGGCGCGTAGTGGGTCTCGTAATAGATCTTGTCGCCGGGGCTGAGCAGGTCGCGGAAGCGCCGCCGGCCGACCAGCGAGCGGCGTTCGTAGCCGGTCCAGTCCAGGAACGTCTCGTTGACCTTCACGATCGTGCCGTCGGGCAGGGTCGTCAGGTATCCGCACGGTGCGTTGTCGTAGAGGTCCCCGGGGTCTTCCTCCCAGGGCACCTGGACATCCTGCGTCACGTCCGGTCCGCCGTCACCGCTGTCCGTCATCGGGTTACAGGTAGGCCCTGATCGCGGCGACCGTCTCGGCGGGAGCGCTGAGATTAGGGCAGTGGCCGGTCGCATTCATGACCACCAGTGTGCTCCCCACGAGTTGCTCGTGGACATAGTCGCCGACGACCGCGGGCGCGATGACGTCGTCGGTGCACTGCAGGATCAGCGCCGGCGTACGGAGTTTCGCCAGGTCCGCCCGGTTGTCCGACATGAACGTCACGTGCGCGAACTTCTTGGCGATCTCCGGATCGGTGGCGCAGAAGCTGTTGGTCAGCTCGGCGCCGAGCTCGGGCCGGTCGGGATTGCCCATGATGACCGGCGCCATCGCGCTCGACCAGCCGAGGTAGTTGCTGTCGAGTGACTCCAGCAGCTGCTCGATGTCGTTCTTGCCGAAGCCGCCCACGTAGTCGCCGTCGTCGATGTAGCACGGCGACGGTCCGATCAGGACCAGCTTGGCGAAGCGCTCGGGCTCGCGGATCGCGGCGAGCACGCCGATCATCGCGCTGACCGAATGGCCGACGAAGACGACGTCGTGCAGGTCACGTTCGTGCAGGATCTGCAGGACGTCGCTCGCGTAGCCGTCGAGAGTGGAGTAACGCTCGTCGTCGTAGGCGCTCAGGTCGGAACGGCCCGCGCCGACGTGGTCGAAGAGAACCACCCGGTGGTCGTCCTGAAACGCCGGGGCGACGTAGCGCCACATGTTCTGGTCGCAGCCGTAGCCGTGTGCGAACACGATCGGCCGCGCCTGCGCCCGCCCGATCACGGATACCGCGTTTCGCTGAGTCGTATTCATCTACCGCTCACCACCCGGGTCACCATACGACTCCGGACCGTCCCGCACATCGCCCCCCGTGTGCGTCGTTCGCGAATGACCCTCATTGATCGGGTGATTCGACCGACACCGAGGAGGTGGCGGACCGGCTCTAACCTGGCGGAAGACCCCGGAAGGCGATCGACGCGACGGCTCGGTACGAGCGGTGGAAGGAGACCGAGGATGGCCGACCAGCAGCCGGAGAAGCCGGCCGCCGGGCCCGCCCCGGACGAGCCGACCCCGGCCGAGGGCACCGAGCAGGCCCGGTGGAGCGGGTCCGCGGCCGTGCCGCCGCACGTGCCCAGGCGGCCCTGGTGGTCGCGTCGCCGCCCGGAGCAGGGACCGCCGCCGCCGGCCGACCCCTGGGCCGGCCGCGACGACTGGCCGGCCACCCCCGCGGTGGATCCGTGGGCCGACCAGGACACCCCCTGGCAGGCCGAGCTCCCGTTCCCGGAGGCGATGCCGCCGACCGCCGTCGGATCGCCCCTTCCGCCGACCGGCGACCAATCGGCCCTGCCGCCGACCCGGTTCGAACCGCCGCTCCCGCCCACCCGCACCGAGCACCCGCCGGCGGCCGCGCCACCCGCGCCAGTGCCGGTGCCCGCCGTCGTGGGTCCGCCGCCCGCGCCCGCCCGGCGCCGCTGGGGCCGCGACAAGAAGACGCCGGCCGCCCCGGCCAACCGCCTCCCGGTGCAGCCCCGGCTACCCACACCACCACCGCCGCCGCCGAGGCCCCCGGTGCAGGGCCGCCCGCCGGCGCCGCGCCGCAAGCGCCGCTGGCCCCGCCGGCTGTTCCAGTTCGGCCTCGTCGGCCTGGTCTGCTGCTGCGGCGTGCCCGGCTACCTGGCCTGGCCGGCGGCCAACCAGTACCCGGTCTCGGCCTACCTGCCGCCGGCGATAGCCGACCTGAACCTGCGCGACGACGGCGCGAGCCGCCGGGCCGCCGAGCGGCTCACCGAGGAGCTGCGCGACACCAGCCTGGTGCAGGGAGACGTCTTCGCCGGGATCTACACCGACGGCAGCGGCAAGAAGGTGACCGTCTTCGGCACGACGGGGCTGCGGCTCGCGCCGAAGGACGACGTCGAGGCCGAGATCGCGCACCTGACGGACGGCTACCGCATCAAGGACATCGAGCCGTACGACCTGGGCGAGACCGGCCTGCACGAGCGCTGCGGCGTCGGGCGCTCGGGCGGCAAGGCGGTCGTCGTCTGCGCCTGGGCCGACCACGGCAGCCTCGGCACGGTGCTGTTCACCCGGCGGTCCGTCGCGGAGAGCGCGGAACTCACGGGTGTGGTGCGCAGCTCGGTGCTCACCCGCCGGTAACACCCGGCGGGTGAGCACCCGGGCTGACTAGGCCTCCGGCGTCGCTTCCGGCGCCTCGGCGCGCGGCGGGGCGTAGCGGGGCACGTACTCCTGGCCGGTGAGCTTCTGGATCTCGGCCATGACCTCGTCGGTCAGCGTGCGCAGCGCGGTGCGGTCGTCGCTGCGGCCGGCCGTCGAGATCGGCGCACCGAACTTGATCGTGACCTTGCCCTGCGCGGGCCGGGGCAGGCGCTGGCCGATCGGCTGCACCTTCTCGGTGCCGAGCATGCCGACCGGGATGATCGGCACGCCGGCCGCGACGGCGAGCCGGGCCACGCCCGTACGCCCGCGGTAGAGCCGGCCGTCCGGCGAGCGGGTGCCCTCGGGGTAGACGGCGACCATGTCGCCGGCCTTGAGCACCGGGATCGCGCCGTCGAAGGCGGCCAGCGCCGCGCGGCCGCCGCCACGCTCGACCTTGATCGCGCCGAGCCCCTCCATCACGAACTTGGTGACGTTGCCGCCGATGCCGCCGCCGCGGAAGTACTCGGCCTTGGCCCAGAACGCGATGTGGCGGGGCACCACGGCGCCGAGGAACAGCTCGTCGGCGACGGACAGGTGGTTGCCGGCGAAGATCGCGCCGCCGGTCGCGGGAATGTGCTCGAGACCTTCGACGTGCGGCCGCCAGCCGAGTGTCATCGCTTTACCGACAGTGATCTTGCCGATTGAGTAGAGCAGCGGCAACGTGTTCCTCCGGCGGGGACTTTCAGAAAATGAGGGGGCGGTTCGAGGTTATCGGAAACCGGCCGGAAAACCCCTGTCCGGCTGGCCGCCGTCCGGCTCGGCATTTACCTACGAAGCGGTAGATCCCGAGCCGACCGGCGACAAGATCACACCGCGCGGGTGACCGACACCGTCACCGCCTCGCCGTCGCCGACCTCCCCGCTGAAGCCGGTCGCCGCCGGGTCGAGCGCCAGCGATGTGGCAAGCGTCTCCGCCGCGACGAAGTCCCGGTGCGTCTCGACCGCCGCCGCGACCGCCGGCGGGGCGCCGACGAGCAGCGAGATCCGGTCCGACACGTCCAGCCCGGCATCGCGGCGGGCCTGCTGCACCACCCGGATCACGTCGCGGGCCAGCCCCTCGGCGGCGAGCTCGGGCGTGACCTCGGTGTCGAGCACCACCACGCCGCGCCCGGCGGGCAGCGGCGCCGAGTTCTCCGCGTCGGCGGCGACGAGCTTGAGCTCGTACTCGCCCTCCTGAAGGACGACGCCGGCCGCGACCGGCGCGCCGTCGACCAGCTCCCAGTCGCCGGCCTTGACGGCCTTGATGACCACCTGGACCTGCTTGCCCAGCCGCGGGCCGAGGGCGCGCGGCACCACGGTCAGCACCTGCCGCGAGTACGCGGTGAGGTCCGCACTCAGCTCGACCGCCTTGACGTTGACCTCGTCCGCCAGCAGGTCGGCGAACGGGCGCAGGGCGTCGGCGTCGGGGCTGGCCACCGTCAGCTTGGCCAGCGGCAGCCGTACCCGGAGGGCCTTGGCCTTGCGCATCGAGAGCGCCGCGGACGCCGCCTCGCGGATCGCGTCCATGGACGCGACCAGGTCGTGGTCGGCGGGGAACACGCCGGCCTCGGGCCAGTCGGTCAGGTGCACCGAACGCTCGCCGGTCAGGCCGCGCCAGATCTCCTCGGCGGTCAGCGGCGCGAGCGGCGCCACCACCCGGCAGAGGGTCTCGAGCACGGTCGCCAGGGTGTCGAACGCGTCGGCGTCGCCGGCCCAGAAGCGGTCCCGGGAGCGGCGCACGTACCAGTTGGTCAGCGCGTCCAGGTACGAGCGCACCGACCCGGCCGCGCCCGAGATGTCGTACTCGTCCAGCTGCCGGGTGGTGTCCGAGACGAGCTCGGCGGTCTTGGCCAGGATGTAGCGGTCCAGCAGGTGGGTCGAGTCGGTACGCAGCGTCGCGGAGTGCCCCGCGGCGTTGGCGTACAGGCTGAAGAAGTACCAGACGTTCCAGAGCGGCAGCAGCACCTGGCGCACCGAGTCGCGGATCGCCGTCTCGGTCACCGGCATGTCCCCGCCGCGCAGCACCGGCGACGACATGAGCATCCAGCGCATGGCGTCCGAGCCGTGCGAGTCGAAGACCTCGTACACGTCCGGGTAGTTGCGCAGGCTCTTGGACATCTTGCGGCCGTCGGCGCCCTGCAGGATGCCGTGGCTGAGGCAGTTGCGGAACGCCGGCCGGTCGAACAGCGCCGTGGCCAGCACGTGCATGGTGTAGAACCAGCCGCGGGTCTGGCCGATGTACTCGACGATGAAGTCGCCCGGGTAGTGGTGCTCGAACCAGTCCTTGTTCTCGAACGGGTAGTGCACCTGCGCGAACGGCATCGAGCCGGACTCGAACCAGCAGTCGAGCACCTCGGGGACCCGGCGCATCGTCGACCTGCCGGTCGGATCGTCCGGGTTGGGGCGGGTCAGCTCGTCGACGTACGGCCGGTGCAGGTCGGTCACGGCGACGCCGAAGTCGCGCTCCATGTCGGCGAGCGAGCCGTACACGTCGACCCGCGGGTAGTTCGGGTCGTCGGACTTCCACACCGGGATCGGCGAGCCCCAGAACCGGTTTCGGCTGATCGACCAGTCGCGGGCGTTGGCCAGCCACTTGCCGAACGAGCCGTCCTTGATGTGCGCCGGCGTCCAGGTGATCTCCTGGTTGAGCTCGACCATCCGGTCCCGGAACCGGCTGACGGCGACGAACCACGACGACACGGCCTTGTAGACCAGCGGGGTGTCGCAGCGCCAGCAGTGCGGGTAGGAGTGGGTGTACTGGTCGAGCCGCAGCACCGCGCCCTGCTCCCGCAGCGCCTGCAGCACCGGCTTGTTCGCCTCGAAGACCTGCAGGCCCTCGAACGCCGGCACCAGCGAGGTGAACCGGGTGTGCTCGTCGACGGTCACCACGGTCGGGATCCCGGCCGCGTTGCAGACGTTCTGGTCGTCCTCGCCGAACGCGGGCGCCTGGTGCACGACCCCGGTGCCGTCCTCGGTGGTGACATAGTCCGCGCCGAGCACCTGGAACGCGTTCGGGCCGCCCTGCTCGACCAGGAAGTCGAACAGCGGCGTGTAACGCCGGCCCACCAGGTCCCGGCCCAGGACGGTGCCGACCTGCTCGAAACCCTCGAGCTCCTTCGCGTACGCGGAGACGCGCGAAGCGCCGACGATGTAGCGCTGGCCGTCGTGCTCGAGGACGGCGTACTCGATGTCCGGGCCGACGGCGAGCGCGAGGTTCGACGGCAGGGTCCACGGCGTGGTGGTCCAGACCCCGATCTTCTCGCCGGTGTCCAGGGTGAACCAGACGGTGACGGCGGGATCGGTCCGGTCCCGGTACACGTCGTCCATCCGGGTCTCGGTGTTGGACAGCGGCGTCTCGCACCGGAAGCAGTACGCGAGCACCCGGAAGCCCTCGTAGACCAGCCCCTTGTCGTGCAGGGTCTTGAAGGCCCACATCACGGACTCCATGTAGTCCGGGTCGAGGGTCTTGTAGTCGTTGCCGAAGTCGACCCAGCGGGCCTGGCGCGTGACGTACCGCTCCCAGTCCTTGGTGTAGGCGAGGACCGAGTCGCGGCAGGCGGCGTTGAACTTGTCGACGCCCAGCTCGAGGATCTGCGCCTTCGTGGTGATGCCAAGCTGCTTCTCGGCCTCGACCTCGGCGGGCAGCCCGTGCGTGTCCCAGCCGAACCGCCGCTCGACGCGCCGGCCGCGCATCGTCTGGTAGCGCGGCACCAGGTCCTTGACGTAGCCGGTGAAGAGGTGGCCGTAGTGCGGCAGCCCGTTGGCGAACGGCGGGCCGTCGTAGAAGACGTACTCGTTGGAGCCGTTGTGCCCGGCCGGGCGCGCGTCGACGCTGGCCTCGAACGTCTTGTCGGCGGCCCAGTGATCGAGCACCGCCCGCTCGACGGCGGGCAGATCGGGGCTCGCGGGCACGCCCGTCGCGGAGGTGTGCTTGGGATAGGCCATCGGTGGTCGCTCTCCTCGTGCAGTTCACTCGTCGTGGACTGCGAGGACGAGCCGTGACGGCCCGCGGTACCACCTCGCTTGACCTCGCTTTCGCGACGCCCGCTCGTTCGGCGGCTGTGACGGACCGCGACCGTCCGGTTCTAATGAGGCGGGGAACGCCCGTTCTTCCGGAGACTCCCCGGTGATGGCCGGATCAGTGCCTGAACACCCAACGATACCGGCCGTCGCCCGGCGGGCCCTAACGCGGGGCGGGCAGGGTCGTGCTCCAGAGCGATCGCGGAGTCGGCGGTGGCGTCGCCGGACTGGACGCCGTGGGTGAGCGCCGGCCGATCCGCCGGCCGGCCGGCGAGGGCCGAATCCTGTCACATTCTCGAACGCTGTCTCGTCATGCTGGGGTAACGACCACTAGGAGGAGAAATGCCCCGCTTGGCGATCGACCGCGTGGCACCCGGCGCATACCGCGCGGTGTACGGCATGGAGAAGTACTGCCACGACAACGTCGACCCGACCCTCTACAAGCTGATCAAGTTGCGCGCCTCGATGGTGAACGGCTGCTCGTTCTGCACCGACATGCACAGCCGCGAGGCGCTCGAGCAGGGCGAGTCGAGCCGCCGGCTCTTCGCCGTGGCGGCCTGGCACGACGCGCCGTTCTTCACCGAGCGGGAGCGGGCGGCCCTGGCCCTGACCGACTCGGTGACCCGCCTCGGCGAGCACGGCGTCCCGGACGAGGTCTGGGAGCCGGCGGCCAAGGCGTTCACCGAGGAGGAACTGGGCAACCTGCTGGTGGCGATCGCCACGATCAACGTCTGGAACCGGCTCTCGATCGCCACCCGCAACCAGCCGCCCGCAGAGGCTTAGAGCTCGGGGAACCAGAGCGCGAGCTCGTGCTTCGCACTGTCGGGTGAATCGGAGGCGTGCACCAGGTTCTCCCGGTTCGACAGCGAGAGGTCGCCGCGGATCGTCCCCGCGGCGGCCTTGCGCCCGTCGGTGGCGCCGACCAGTGCGCGCACGACGGCGATGACCTCGTCGCCGGACAGGACCAGGGCGGCGAGCGGCCCGCTGGTCATGAACTTCTTGAGCGGCGGGTAGAAGTCCCGTTCCACGTGCTCGGCGTAGTGCTGGTCGGCGAGCTCCTCGTCCATCGTGCGCACGACCAGCGCGTCGACCGTGAGGCCCTTGCGCTCGAACCGGCCGATGATCTCACCGAGGAGGCCGCGGCGCAGCGCATCGGGCTTGACGAGCACGAGCGTGCGCTCGGCGGGGATGGCGGTGGACAACGGAAGATCCTCCTGGTCATGGCATGGGCAAGTCGACACGCCGGTGTCGGTACACCGGGATGTCAGCCTATCGGTACCGCCCGGGGCGCGAGCGGCAACCGCCCGGTAGCGCACTTTCCACGGGCGGTCGCGGCTACGTAACCTGACTGGTAACCCAGGAGGTCCACAGTGGCGAACCAGAACGGCCGGCCGATCGCTCCTGCCCGCAAGCTCGTTGCCGCCGTCATCGGCACCATCGCGGTCTTCGTGATGCTGTTCGGCCTCGGCATGTCGAGCTGGGCGATCGTCGCGCTGGGGGTGGCGATGCTGGCGCTCGCGATCGGCGTCGGCATGGTCAACGTCGTGCGCCGCGGCGCCCGCGCCTGGGTGGCGGGAACCGCGCAGGTCAAGGCGGTGTCGGACCCCCCGGCCACGTCGATCTACGGCCGCGCCGAGCTGCAGATCGTGATCGTGGCGCCGGGCCTGCCGACCTCCGAGGTGACCGTCCGCGACCCCCGGGTCCCGGTGACGAAGTGGCCGCACGTCGGCGACACCCTGCCGGTGACGGTCGACGTCGACGACATGCGCCGGGTCCGCATCAACTGGGACGAGGCGGACACCCACGAGGCGACCCTGAACCCCCCGCCCATGTACTACGAGGAGGACCTCCCCGACGACGACCTGCTGGGCGGCGAACCCGCACCACCGCCGTGGGCGACCCGCGACCGCCAGTGGGGCCGCGCACCGGACGAGCCCCCGCCGCCCCCGCCGGCACCGCGAACGGGCGACCTGGACGACGAGATCCCGCCCCCGCCCCGCCCCGCCGAACCGGACGACTCGATCCCGCCGCCGGTGATCGTCCGCGACGCACCCGGCGGCCCGATCGTCGAGGGCCAGCTGGTGGAGCCGGACTTCGACTACAGCGCCCCGCTTCCGCAACGCGCCCGGACCGCCACGGCCGCCCCGCCACGCCCGTCCGGCACCGCACCCCACCCCCGGCCAAGACCACAATCAACGACAACCCTCGATCCAGATACGCTCACCGAGCCGACAACCGCAGCGGCCACCACTCCGCAAGCGGCTACCGGCTTCCCCCAGGCGTCCACCCCCCAAGAGGCAGAGCAGGCACCGCCCCCAGCGCCCACCCAGCGCTCCGCCCCGCCCGCATCCCCAGCGACTCCCGCAGCGGCTCCGGTGCCGCCCGACGCTGACGCCACGACCGCGGGCGGGGAGCCGGAGATCGATATTCCGCTCGACGAGCACCCGGAGACCGACCCCCCGGCCGGCCGCGATCCCGAGATCGACCTGGCGCTCCACGGCGACCCGGAACCGGCACCCGAGGACGGGCCGCGGGCCCGCTCGGCGATGGCGAGCGGCCTGATCGCACCCCCGGTCGCGGAGGATCAGCCTGGCGAGGATGCGCACCCGGACGAGCGCGCCGCCCGGATCCTCGACGCCGAGGCACCGACCGCCGCCGCCGCGGACGCCGGCCCTCCCCCGCCCCGCATGACCGCCCCACCGCCCCGCGCCGCGAAATCCGCCGACGACGACCTGCTCGGCGACCTGGAACCGCCCCCGTGGCAGGTCCGCGAGCGCCAGGCATCCGCGGATTCCACGCCGGCTCCCTCCGGGCCCGCTCCGGATGCCACACCTCGGCCCAAGCCCGCTGCCGCCCCTGCTGCCGCCACCGGCGCAGGCGCTCCTGCTACGAGCAGGCCGGGGTCCGCGGATCGCGCCGAGGCCGGTCCCGCGCGCTCCGCAGCCGGCGCGGAGAAGGAGCCGGCTGCCGAGACCCGGTCCCGCCCGCAGCCCCGCCGCAGTGCCGACGACGACCGGACAACCCCCGGGCCCTCACCTGCTCCGTCATCCGCAACTCCGCCACCACCGGCTCCGGCAACCGCAGGTCCCCCACCAGGCGACCGGAAGCCCCCCTCCACCTCGCCCACCCCGGCATCGGCCGACGACGCCGCCTCCGGCGGGGCCGATGCGTCCGCGGCGGAGGAGAGCCCGCATCACGGCGGGCGGCAGAAGACCGCAGCCGGGAGCTCAACCGGCCTGCCGGCGGCAGCGGCCGCGGTAGTCGCCGGAATAGCGGCGTTCGGCCATGCCCTGCGCGGCAGGAAGCACGAAGACCCCGAGCCGCCCCCAGCCGAGGAGACCGCCGGAGCCGGGAGCGCCCGCGACACCCGCTCGACGACCGTCCCGCCCGCCCGCCGGGACCCGGCGACAGTCCCGCCCCCGCCCCCGCCCCCGACCGCCGCCGCAACGCCCGCCGCCGCAACGCCCGCCGGCTCCGCCCCTGGCGCCGACGGTGACCCCGGTGCCCGCCCGACCCGGGGAGCCGCCTCAGGCCCGCCCGTCGGCGATCCACGCGCCACGCGTGCGGCAGGCTCGGCACCTGCGCCCCATACCGCCCGTGCCGGTATGTCGTCCCCGGCACCCGGCCCGGCGTCACCCACGATCCCGGCCGAAGCCCCGGCCCCCGACCCGGCGCCCACCACAGCACGTGCCGAGGCCCCTCGTCCAAGCCCAGCGCCCCGTGCCGAGGCCCCGAGCCCAGCGCCCCGTGCCGAGGCCCCGAGCCCAGCGCCCCGTGCCGAGGCCCCGAGCCCGAGCCCAGCGCGACCTGCCGAGGCCTCGAGTCCAAGCCCCACGGCCTCCACAGCACGTACCGAGGCCCCAAACCCGGCACGCTCCGCAACACGCGCCGAGGCCCAAGGCCCGCCCTTATCCACAGCCGGCGCCGAGATGCCCCGTTCGGGTCCAGTGCCCTCCGCCACACGTGCCGAGGCCCCGGGTCCAAGCCCCGCACCCTCCACCACACGCGCCGAGGCCCCGCCGTCAGGTCCCGGCCCGGCGCCTTCCACCGCCCGGCCTGCGACGTGGTCCCCGGGGCCCGCCCCCGCACCCCGTGCCGAGGCCTCACCCCCGCGTCCCGGCCCGTCGCCGTCCCCGGCACGCACCGAGAGCGCGCCGCCGAGCCCCGGACCGTCGTCCTCAACCGCCTGGGTCCCGAGGCCCGCGTCCGGCCCCATCCCGGCCCCAACCCCGGCCGCGGCCTTCGGAGCGGCCCCGGCCGCCGCCACGGACCCCGCTCCCGCGCCGATCTACCGCCCGGCGCCCAGCGCATCGCCGGGCGCCGCCGCCGGCAGGTCCCCGCGCGGTGCGACAAGGCGCGCCAACGGCCCCTGGTCAGATCTCGAGGGCGGCTTCGAACCGGACGAACGCGCCGACGACCTGATCACCGCCTACCCGAGCGCCCGCCCGGGCCCGGCAGGCGCGATCCACGGCGTAGGCATCACGGTCCTGGTCACCAACCTCGAACGCTCGGTGAAGTTCTACCGCGAGATGCTCGGCTTCCACGAGATCGACGCGGGCACGACCAGCGCCGTGCTCGCCTCGGGAGACACCCGGCTGGTCCTGCGCAAGGTGCACGACCTGTCGTCCGTCGCCGGCCGCCTGATCTACCTGAACCTCGAGGTAGGCGACGTGGAAGCGGTATACGAGGAGCTGATGCGCAAGGGCGTGACGTTCGTACACGGCCCCCGCCCGGTAAACCGCGGCGGCAAGCTGGAGCTGTGGGCGGCGTCGTTCCACGACCCCGACGAGCACAACATCGCCATCACCCAGTGGCGAGCGATCCGCTGACACCAACGCCACACGCCCACACCCAGAAGCCCCCGGCGCGCCCCTCGACGCGCGCCGGGGAAACCCGCGCCGGGGAAGCCCGCGCCGGCGCGGGCCGCCGATATCGGCGGCCCCACTGCCGGGTGAGCGTCAGCCCAGGATCTTGCGGCGGACCGAGGTCGCGTAGATCCAGGCCGCGCCGAAGATCAGGCCCAGCGCCGCCAGCGACCAGTGCAGCAGGCCCGACGCCAGCAGCAGGACCTGCAGCACCGATCCCGCGTGCCAGGCCCATGAGCGGCGCATGCTGCCGGCCAGCACCGCCGCCAGCACCGCCAGCGCCACCACCACGCCGACGCCCCAGCCGCTGAGGTCACCGCCGGCAAGGCGGATCGGCTGGATCGCCAGCAGCAGCACGATTGCTTCCAGGGCGAGCGTGCCCGCCCCGAGCCCCCGCACCGCCGCCTCGGGGTTGCGCAGCCCGGAGCGCCGCGGCGCGTCCCCGTCGACCGGGGCCGGCGAGACCGGCTCGGGTGGCGGCGTTGTCATTTCTTCAGCAGCTTCCTCGCGTCGGCGACGGTCACGACCGAGCCGGTGATCAGCACGGCAACCCCGCTGTGCTCACCGTCGGTATCCTCCTCGGCCAGGACGACCGCTTCCTCGATCGCGTCCGGCATCGTCTGCGTGACGGTCACCCGGTGCTCGCCGAAGATGTCGATCGCCAGCTCGGCCAGCTCGTCGACCGGCATTGACCGCGGTGAGCTGTTCTGCGTCACCACCAGCCGGGCCGCGACCGGCTCGAGCAGCTCGAGCAGGCCGGACACGTCCTTGTCACCGAGCACCGCGACGATGGCGACCAGGTGGCGGAACGCGAACTCCTCTTCGAGGGCGCGCACGGTCGCCGCCATGCCGTGCGGGTTGTGCGCGCTGTCGAGCAGGATCGTGGGAGCGCTGCGTACCCGCTCGAGCCGGCCCGGTGAGTCGACGCCGCCGAGTCCCTCGCGGACGATTTCCGGATCGAGCTGCTTTTCGGGTCCCGCGCCGAGGAACGCCTCGACGGCGGCGAGCGCGAGGGCCGCGTTCTGCGCCTGGTGCGCGCCGAAGAGAGGCAGGAACACCTCGTCGTAAACGCCGCCGAGCCCCTGCAGGGTGAGCACCTGGCCGCCGACCGCCTGGTCGCGCCGGATGACGCCGAACTCGCTGCCCTCGCGGGCCACGGTCGCGCCCACCTGAGCGGAACGCTCCAGCAGCGGCCGCATGGCGTCCTCGGTCTGTAGCGCGGTGATCACGGTGGCACCCTGGTGGATGATGCCGGCCTTGGCCCAGGCTATGTCCTCGATCGCGTCGCCGAGCCACTCGGTGTGATCGAGCCCGATCGGGGTGATGACGCAGACGCCGGCCTCGATGACGTTGGTCGCGTCCTCCTCGCCGCCGAGGCCGACCTCCACCACCGCGATGTCGACGGGGGCGTCGGCGAACGTCGCGTACGCCATCGCCGTGGTCATGTCGAAGTAGGTGAGCGGCTCCGCGACCTGCTTGTCGATGAGGTCGGCGAGCGGCGCGATCTCGTCGTAGACGGCGGTGAGCCGCTCCTCGGTGACCGGCTCGCCGTCCAGGCTGATCCGCTCCCGGACGGTCTCCAGGTGCGGGCTGGTGTAGCGGCCGGTGTGCAGTCCGTGCGCACGGAGCAGGCCGTCGATCATCCGGGCCGTCGACGTCTTGCCGTTCGTCCCGGTGAGGTGGATCGACGGATAGGCCCGCTGCGGAGAGCCGAGCACGTCCATGAGGTCACGGATCTTCTGCAGGTCGAAGGCCATGCGGGTGAAGCCGCGCCCGTCCAGCGCGGCGATCACCTCTTCATAGGTGCTCATTTGGCCGGCAACGCGGTCAGGGCCGCGGCGATTCTCGCCAGGTCGGCCTCGGCGGTCGCCAGCCGATCCTTGATCTTCGCGACCACCTGCTCGGGTGCCTTGCCCACGAACGCGTCGTTGTCGAGCTTGGCGCGGCACTGTGCCGCCTCCTTCTCGGCGGCGGCGCGGTCCTTGTCCAGGCGGGCCCGTTCGGCCGCGACGTCGATGGTGCCGCGGGTGTCGAGATCGACGGTGATGCCGCCGGTGACCGCGAGGGTCGCCGTGGCGGAGAAGTCGGCGCCGGGCGCGTCGAGCCGGGCCAGCGAGCGGATCAGCGGCTCGTGCACGTCGATGCCGACGTTGCCGAGGCCGGTCAGGGCCGCGCTGACCCGCTGGCTCGGGCGCAGGCCCTGGTCCGACCGGAAGCGCCGCACCTCGGTGACGACCTTCTGCAGCGCGGCCAGCTCGTCCTCGGCCCCATCGTCGATGCGGGCCTGGTCGGCGACCGGCCAGGCGGCCGTGACGAGCGTCTCGGCGCCGGTCAGCACCGCCCAGACCTCCTCGGTGACGAACGGGATCACCGGATGCAGCAGTCGCAGCAGCTGGTCGAGCACGTGCCCGAGCACCCGGCGCGACCGGGCGGCCTCGGGGCCGTCGGTGGCCAGGACCGGCTTGCTGAGTTCGAGGTACCAGTCGCAGACGTCGTCCCACGCGAAGTGATACAGGGTGTCGCAGGCCTTCGCGAACTCGTACGTGGCGAACTGCTCGTCGACCTCGGCGATGACGTGCTGAAGCCGGGACAGGATCCACTTGTCGACGGCCGACAGCTCACTCGTGGCCGGCACCTCACCCTCGACCGTCGCGCCGTTCATGAGCGCGAAGCGGGTGGCGTTCCACAGCTTGTTGCAGAAGTTGCGGGAGCCCTGGCACCACTCCTCGCTGATCGGCACGTCCGAGCCGGGGTTCGCGCCGCGGGCCAGGGTGAAGCGGGTGGCATCGGCGCCGTAACGGTCGATCCAGTCCAGCGGGTCGACCGCGTTGCCGAACGACTTGGACATCTTCTTGCCGTGCGCGTCGCGGACCAGGCCGTGCAGCGCCACCACGTTGAACGGCTGCACGCCGTCCATCGCGTAGAGGCCGAACATCATCATCCGGGCGACCCAGAAGAAGAGGATGTCGTAGCCGGTGACCAGGACGCTGGTCGGATAGAACTTGGCCAGCGTCTCGGTCTGCTCCGGCCAGCCCATCGTGGAGAACGGCCACAGCCCGGACGAGAACCAGGTGTCGAGCACGTCCTCGTCCTGCGTCCAGCCCTCGCCGGACGGCGGCTCGTCGTCGGGTCCGACGCAGACGACCTCGCCGGCCGGGCCGTACCAGACCGGGATGCGGTGGCCCCACCACAGCTGGCGGGAGATGCACCAGTCGTGCATGTTGTCGACCCACGCGAAGTAGCGCTTGGCCAGCTCGGGGGGCTCGATCGCCACCCGGCCGTCCCGCACGGCGTCGCCGGCGGCCTTCGCGAGCGGCCCGGTGTTGACGAACCACTGCAGCGACAGGCGCGGCTCCACCGTCGTCTTGCACCGGGAGCAGTGGCCGACCGAGTGCTGGTAGGGCCGCTTCTCGGCGACGATCCGCCCGTCCGCGCGCAGCGCGGCCACGACGGCGGGCCGGGCCTCGTAGCGGTCGAGACCCTCGAACGGCCCGGGCACGGTGACCACCGCACGCTCATCCATGATCGTCATGCTGGGCAGGTTGTGCCGGCGGCCGATCTCGAAGTCGTTCGGGTCGTGCGCCGGGGTCACCTTGACCGCGCCGGTGCCGAAGCTGGGGTCGACGTGCTCGTCGGCCACGATCGGGATGCGCCGGCCGGTGAGCGGCAGCTCCACCTCGGTGCCGATCAGGTGCCGGTAGCGCTCGTCGTCGGGGTGCACGGCGACGGCGGTGTCACCGAGCATGGTCTCGGCCCGGGTGGTGGCGACCACGATCGAGTTGGCGCCGTCGCCGTATCGGATGGAGACGAGCTCACCGTCATCGTCGGAGTGCTCCACCTCGATGTCGCTGAGCGCGGTCAGGCAGCGCGGGCACCAGTTGATGATGCGTTCGGCCCGGTAGATGAGCCCGTCGTCGTAGAGCCGCTTGAAGATGGTCTGCACGGCGTGCGACAGGCCCTCGTCCATGGTGAAACGCTCGCGGCTCCAGTCGACGGAGTCGCCCAGCCGGCGCATCTGGCCGGTGATCGCGCCACCGGACTCGGCCTTCCAGTCCCAGACCTTCTTGACGAAGGCCTCGCGGCCCAGGTCGTGCCGGGAGAGCTGCTGCGCGGCAAGCTGGCGCTCGACGACGTTCTGCGTGGCGATGCCGGCGTGGTCCATGCCCGGCAGCCACAGCACCTCGTAGCCCTGCATCCGCTTGAGGCGGCTGAGGGTATCCATGATCGTGTGCTCGAGGGCGTGGCCGACGTGCATGGAGCCGGTCACGTTCGGCGGCGGGATCACGATCGAGAAGGGCGGCTTGTCGCTTGCCGGGTCCGCCGTGAAGTAGCCCGCAGATACCCAGTTCTCATACCGCCGCTGCTCTACCTCGCCCGGTTGGTACTGGGCGGAAAGGCCACCGGTGGGCCGGCTGTCGGGGGTACGGGTCTCGGCTGCTTCGCTCACCCGACAAGTCTACGGAGCCCGCTTGGGTGGCTTGCTATCGCACCGGCCCGCCTGTGGATAACCGGTTGTTACGCTCGCACGATGTCCGAACGCCCTGGCGATCCGCCACGCATCGAGGCGGACCCGGTAGAGATCACTCCCGAGCCGTTCACCCAGACCGAGACGGGCCCGGCAGAGCGCATCTCCGAGTCCTTCACCCGGAGCACGACGGACCCCGCAGAGACCGCTCCCGAGGCCTTGGCGCAGACCGGGACGGAGCCGGTGGAGATCGCGCCCGAGCCGTTTATGCTGACCGAGCCGGCCGAGCAGGAGGTCTCCCGGCCGCGGTCGCGGACCAGGACCATCGTGCTGAGCTCGCTGCTCGCGGTTGGTCTGGCGGGCGCCTCGGTCATCGGGTACGCCGGCTGGCGCATCGCCTCGCAGAAGGACGCCACCCTCGCCGTGCCCGCGAAGATCGCCGGGCTGACGCTCGACAACAGCGAGGACGGCCGGGCGACGGGCGACTATCTGCAGACGGCGCTGTCGGCCGAGGTCGAACTCGACGACGCGGTCGGGGTGGTGCTGACCGACGAATCCGGCAAGGACGTGCTCTTCTTCGGCGGCACCACGCTGATCTGGACGCCGGAGAACGACCTGGATACGGCGTTCGGCCTGATCGCGGACGAGCAGGGTGCGGTGACCGGACTTCACGACGTTCCGGCCGGCCCGCTCGGCGGCACGATGAAGTGCGGCACGACCAGGTCCGACGGCGCGGACATGCCGGTGTGCGGCTGGGCCGATCACGGCAGCCTCGCGCTCGCGATGTTCCCCGGCCGCACCGAGGCCGACGCGGCAACCCTGTTCGAGGGCATCCGCTCCGTGGCCCAGAAACGCGACTGAGCCGGCGCCCCGACCAACAGAAAAGGCCCACCCGGCGGCGGGTGGGCCTTTCTATATGCGGATACAGAAAAGGCCCACCCCTGTTAGGGGTGGGCCTTTCCTATCACGTTAAGTCCGGCGGTGTCCTACTCTCCCACACCCTCCCGAGTGCAGTACCATCGGCGCTGGAGGGCTTAGCTTCCGGGTTCGGAATGAGACCG
>NZ_JBEZXZ010000148.1:0-22217 GCF_040638275.1 Actinoplanes sp. NPDC026623
CCGGCGCACCGCGGGGCCGGGCCCGCGCGGCCGGTCACGCATGCTCGCGTTGCACGGCCGGCTCGCCGCCGGTGCGGAACTCACGGCGCGGGTCCTGCACCGAGGCCAGCGAGACGATGTCCCGGCCGAACACCGCGGCGGTCAGCCAGACCGCCAGCACCCGGACCTTGCGCTCCCAGGTCGGCACGGCCAGGACGTGGTAGCCCCGGTGCATCAGCCAGGCCGGCAGCCCCGTGATGACGAGGCCGCGGTACTGGAAGACGCCCCGGCCGAGGCCGAGCGTGGCGACCGTGCCGAGGCTGTGGTGCACGTACTGCCGGATCCGGCAGCCGCGCAGCGAGGCGACGATGTTCTTCGCCAGCAGCTTGCCCTGGCGCACGGCATGCTGGGCGTTGGGCACCGTGGCGGCGCCGGGGCCGACGGCGAGGTCCGGGATCACCGCGTCGTCACCCCCGTACGGAATGCCCGCCGCGGTAGGTCCCAGGAAACTACGACCATCGCCGCCGCGTCGCCAAGGTCCACGACGGATTAGGCTGCCACCGTGGATCGCATAGACACCTCGGTGGCACACCCCGCCCGGCGATACAACTACTGGCTCGGCGGCAAGGACCACTTCGCCGCCGACCGGGAGTCGGGCGACCTGCTGGCCAAGGCCTTCCCCACCGCGCGCACGGCCGCGCTGGAGAACCGCGGCTTCCTCCGGCGCACGGTGCGGTTCCTGGCCGAGTCCGGCATCCGGCAGTTCCTGGACATCGGCACCGGCCTGCCGGTGCCGGACAACACGCACGAGATCGCGCAGCGGATCGCCCCCGACTCACGGGTGCTCTACGTGGACAACGACCCGATCGTCATGACCCACTCCCGGGCCCTGACCGTCGGCACGCCGGCCGGCCGGACCGGCTACGTCGAGGCCGACCTGCGCGACCCCGCCTCGATCCTCGACCACCCCGAGCGCCACGCGGTCGTGGACCTGAACCAGCCGGTCGCCCTCCTGCTGGTGGCCGTGCTGCACTTCTTCCACGACGACGACCAGGCGGCGGCCGTGGTGCGCCGGCTGCTGGACGCCCTCCCGGCGGGCAGCTACCTGGTGGCCAGCAACCTGACGCTCGACTACGCGCCCCCCGCGCAGGTGGCAAAGCACAACGAGTTGCTGGCGTCCGGCCGCACCGACGCCCGGGCCCGCACCCGCGCCGAGTTCGCCCGCTTCTTCACCGGTCTCGACCTGGTGCCGCCCGGCATCGCCGCGGTGAGCGACTGGCGGCCGGACCGCATCGACCGCCCGACCCCGGCCGACGTGGCCATCTACGGCGCGGTGGGCCGCCTCCGGTAACACCGGATCTCAGGGTCACCGCCGCCGCGCCCGGCGGGCGAGCGCGCTGCCGGCGAAAGATCGTCGCGACCACGGACCCGCCCTGCAGCGCGCCCGCGGTCGGCGAGGCGTCCAGCGTCACCACATCGACCTTCTTCGTGGCGATGTCGCCGTGCTGGAAAATGCGCTTCCGCCAGGCCGCGCGCCTGATTGATGGCGTCGTTGGGGGTCGCGGCCTTGGCGTTCGCCGGCAGCTCGCCCGGCAGCTGCGGGTCGGAGGGTGTCGGCTGAGACATCACAGGCTCCGGAAGGTGGTCGGTGGTCAACGGCAAGCGCCCGTTATTCCACTAGTCCTATAGGAGAAATGTGATCTTGATCTACGCTGATGCACGCGCCAAGTTTTCGTCAACTGTCTGCCCACAATGGGCGCCATACGGTAGGCCTCCGTGGGCTTTCGAAACGTGCTGAGAGGCGATCATGGCCACTGTGAACCCTGTCATCTTCATCCACGGACTGTGGCTGCACGCCACCTCCTGGGAACCCTGGAACGAGCTGTTCCGGGAAGCCGGCTACGAACCGTCCGCACTCGGGTGGCCCGGAGAACCCGACACCGTCGAGGAGGCCCGCCGGCAGCCCGAGAAGATCGCGGACTACGGCATCGACGACGTCACCACGCACTACGCGAAGCTCATCGCCGAGCTGCCGGTCAAGCCGATCGTGATCGGGCACTCGTTCGGCGGCATGATCGCGCAGAAACTCCTGGGCCAGGACCTGGCGGCCGCGGCCGTCGCGATCGACGCCGCGCAGATCAAGGGGGTGCTGCCGCTCCCGCTGTCGGCGCTGCGCTCGACGCTGCCGGTGTTCCGGAATCCGGCCAACAAGCACCGGGCGGTATCGCTGACGGCGGCACAGTTCCGCTATGCGTTCGGCAACGCCGTCACGGAGCAGGAATCGCAGGAACTCTTCGACCGCTGGTCGATTCCGGCACCGGGCCGGCCACTCTTCGAGGCGGCCGCGGCCAACTTCGACCCGCACTCCCCCGCGAAGGTGGACACCGGCAACGAGATGCGCGGACCGCTCCTGCTGGTGACCGGCGGTCAGGACCACACCGTGCCGGAGGCGGTGACCCGGTCAACCTTGAAGCAGTACCGCCACTCCCACGCCGTCACGGACATCCACAAGTTCCCGGACCGGGCGCACTCCCTCACCATCGACAGCGGCTGGCGTGAGGTAGCCGAGTTCAGCCTGTCCTGGCTGCAGCGCAACTCGCTCTGACATGGATCTGCACCTGTCCGGCAAGACTGCGATCGTCACCGGCGCCAGCAAGGGCATCGGCCTCGCCGTCACCAGGGCCTTGGCCGGCGAGGGCGTGCGGGTGATCGCCGGCGCACGAACGGCCGGCGCGGAACTGTCCGAGCTGACCAGGCAGGCGGACGTCCGGTTCATCGCGGTGGACCTCACCGATCCGGACGGTCCAGCCAGGCTCGTCGCGGCCGCCCAGTCGGCGTTCGGCGGCCTGGACATCCTGGTCAACAACGTCGGGGCGGTGCAGCCGCGTACCGCGGGGTTTCTGGCCGTCACCGACGAGCAATGGGCGTCCACGCTGACGATCAACTTTCTCGCCGCCGTCCGGACCACCCGCGCCGCGCTGCCGCACCTGCTGCAGCGGGGGGCGGGCAGCATCGTCACCGTCGGCTCGGTCAATGCGGTGCTGCCCGATCCGCTGGTCATCGACTACAGCGCGGCCAAGGCGGCGCTGGCCAGCTTCTGCAAGTCGCTGTCCAAGGAGGTTGGGGGGCGCGGTGTCCGGGTCAACACGGTCAGCCCTGGGCCGGTGAGTACCGGGCTATGGCTCGGTGCCGGCGGGGTGGCTCAGACCATCGCCCGTGAGCTGGGTGGTGTTGCCGGATCCGTCGCCGAGCACGCGGCCGGTGAGTCGGTGCTGGGGCGGTTCACCTCGCCTCAGGAGGTTGCCGATCTCGTCCTCTTGCTCGCGAGCTCTCGCACCGCCAACATCACCGGTACTGATTTCGCTGTGGATGGGGGGCTTGTCAGCACGCTGTGAATTTGGCTCATTCTGTTCGGTCCGTTGGCTATCCGGTTGCGCTTTGACGGTCGGGGACGCACCTCGCCGGTTTGCGGCCGTAACTGGGCCCGCTCGAGTTCGCGTAGGGTTTCGCGGCATGGCTGGTGGGGACGGCGCTTTCGCTTTCGTGGAGCGGGTCGTGTGTCATGGCCGGTTGCCGCTGGTTGCCGGGCTGGATTCGGCTCGGCCCGCGGTCCACGTGTGGGAGGCCGGGCCGGGCGGCCTTCAGGAGGTCGGCGTCATCGACGGCGATGCTGCCGCCTATCCGCCCGACGAGTGGAAGCGGGATGGGCTGGTTCCCTCGCTGACGTGGCATCCGCACGAGCCCAGTCTGGTGGTGGCGGGGCCGGCGGGGCTGCGGCGCTGGACCCCGGGCGGCGCGGCCTCAGTCGTGGCGGGGGCGCCTTCGAACGCCCGCTGTCAGGAGGTCGCGTTCAGCCCGGACGGGCGGACGCTGTGGGCCTCGCCGGCCTCAACGCTCGACGACGATGAGGCGTGGCAGTACTCGGACGCGCTGGACCTGGACACCGGCGCGTTGCTGGTCGGGCCGCACTGGGACACCGGGGTCGCCGAGCATCCCGGCGGGGGCGTGGTCGTGACGCTGTCCAGCGATCAGGCGAGGACCGACCTGCTCTTCGCCCGTCCGGGCGGGGGCGTTCCCGCGACCATGCGGGTGCTGCGGGACGCGATCGTCCTCGACGCGGACTGCTACGAGCTTCCGGTCTTCTCCGACGACGGCCGTTACCTGGCCGTCCGGGGCAACGCGTATGTCGAGACCCTCGACGTGTTCGAGTTCCCGACGATGCGCAAGGTGTTGCACACGAGCCTCGGCGAGCCCTACCCCGGCTACCCGTATCCGCCCGCATGGCTCGAGGAACAGGCCCGGTGGTCCCGCCACACCGTCGCCTTCGCGCCGCGCACCGGGGTCCTGCTGGTGGGCACCTCCCGCGGAGCAATCCTCGAGCTCGACGTCGAGGAGGGGCGGGTATCCGAGCACGACGTCGCCGCCGCGCCGATCAGCGCGCTGGCGGTCACGTCGACCGGCCGGTTGGTGGTCGCCGACCGGTCCGGGCAGCTTGCGGTGATCGACGTACCGGGGAACGCGGGTCGCGACACCCGGCAGGTCACCGCGGCGGCCGCGCGGGCACGGGCCGAGGAGTTTCTCGCCGCGACCGCCGAGTTGCCCGACGGCGCCGACCTGGAGACGAGCCTGATCCGTCACGACGGACAGCGTGCGTGGAGCGCCGGCGACCTGGAGACGGTGACCACGGCCGAGGACGCCGACCCCATCTGGCTGCGCCTGCGGGCCGCGATCAATACAAATTTCCAGGCACCTGATGATCCCGCCTGACCCGACCGGCCGCCGGCCACTGAGCCGTCCGGGCTGAGCCAACGGACGATGGTGCAGGAGGCACGGGTCGTTATTGTCGACGCGTGCAGAAGTGGAGCAGCGCCGGCAAGCGTGAGGGCTGGCGGACGACGCTCGCGCTGGCGGCAATGCTCGCATTGGTGGGCTGCGGAGCGTCCGGGTCCGCGGAATCCGCCGCGCCGCCTCCGTTTCGTCCCCGTTCCGGGCCGTTGGATCCGGTCGCCCTGGTCGGCATGTGGAAGCTGACCGGCATCGGCGCCGAGGCCGGCACGGTGGTGGGCCTGGCACCGGGAGACCTCACGATCTACCGAAGCTGCGGCGAGTTGCTGGCTTCGTGGCGCGCAGATTCTCAGGGCCTGTTCGTCGCCGGCATCAGCGGCGGCACGGACGGATGCGACCCGAGGAGCCGCGTCGCCTGGCTGGACAGGGCCGCCGGATACCGGCTCGGCGGCCGCGGCGCGATGCTTGTCGACGCACACGGCGAATCCGTCGCCCGCCTGGTTGCCGCCGGCTTGCCGCCGCCCGACCCGGAGTTGTTCGAGGTGACCGACGAGGTTCGCCGCTCGTTCGGCACACCGGCCGCGCTCCCCGCGCGCCTGACACCGGCCGCCCGGCGGGACCTGCCCGGCCGATGGGTACCGGCCGGTGGCGGATCGAAGGCCTTCGAGCGGCCGTACCTGAAGATCCGCGCCGATGGCCGCTGGTCGGCCTCGGACGGGTGCAACGGGTCCGAGGGCGGCTGGGTCGCCGGACCGGCTGGCACGCTGTTGGCCACGTCCGGGATCAGCACCCTCATCGGCTGCGACAACGTGCCGGTCGGCGGCTGGCTGTCGGCGGCGCGGCGGGCCGGCTTCGACGGGGCGACGCTCGTGCTTCTCGACCAGAACGCCGAGGAACTCGGCCGCCTCCGCCGCGACAACGACGGCGCCGGCGCCGGCGCCGGCGCCGGCGCACCGCCGTCCGGCAACTGATCAGGCCCATTCCGGCGGCCCTGTGCCCGTCACGTGACCATTCACGGCCGACCGGTTGGTCATGTCAGGATGCTGGATCCCCATTCCCGGGCACCGGCCCGATCCATAAGAATGAATCAGTACGGATATGCCAGACCAGGCGCGCGGACATCGCCGCAAGGCCCACACCGGAAAGCCAGCCGAACCACAGTATGACGCCAGTGGTCGATGCCTTCTGGCTGGTCAAATACGGTAGTGATCCCAAGAGCGCCAGGAAGCTGATCCCGGGGAAAGAAATGAAGAGTGGATTGAGGACCTGGTATCGCCGCTGGGCGGAGCGATGCGCTCGGAGCCAGGCTTCCCATCCAAGCCCACCGGGAACTCTGCCGCTCAGCTCCGTACGAATGTATGTTCCGATGCTGAGGCAGGCGTAGCTGTGAGAGACATGGCGCCCGGCCAGCATGTAGGTCACCAACGGAAGGATGAGCAGAACCGCCGCCCGCCCAGCCCCCGACAGTGCCAAGCTGAACAGCGCACCCGCCGCAGTCAGTTGTATCGAAAGCAGCGCCTGCTGGCTATTTTGCCGCGCAATGACCTCTGCGCGAAGTGCGTTGAACTCGGCCAGGATCGCGTCTTTGTCGGTCGGGCGATCATCAGTCAACTTTCCTCCCGCGGCACGAATTGGAGGTTGGCCGGTCAACGCCTGTCACTGATGATGCAGGATCCGAGCAACAACAGCCAGGGGCGTACGGCGGTCACCGCATCACGTCTCCGCGGGTGCCTCATCCGCCTCTGCGGACTCGATCACGTTCTTGATCTCGAGGATGCCTCGTTCGGTCCGGGCCCGCACGGAAGCGGCCATGGCGTGCGGGAGGACATCGGTCAACCAGACGAGACGGCTCCCCTCGGCCTCGCCGAACACCTGGAAGGTCGCGTGGTGGTAGGTGAGCGGCAGCTTCTGGCCCCGGATGACCGCGTACGCCAGTCGCCGGTCACCGTGGTCGACGGAGACGATGAGCTCGCGGATCTCCGATCCGTCCGGCATCGTCAGGATCCGCACGTCGTCCTCCATCCGGGCGTCCGCGACGCGCCCGGGCAGCAGCCGCCGGTGCACCGCGCCGACGTCGGCGATCGCCTCCCAGACACGCTGGGCGGGCACGCCGATGACCGCCTCGACGCGGACTGTCGCCATCATCGCCCCGTTTCCCGGCGTGGAGTCATTTCGGACTCGGGGAGCGTACCGAGTTCCTCACGAGGGGGTGTGCCTCGTGGGCCTGGCCCCGGGCGGGCGTCGGCGTCACGCCATCGCAGGTATCCGGCTCGGCCGCTACCGGGACCGACGATGGTGCGCGGGCCTCAGCGATCGGCCAGGCACCGGCAGGCGGGGCGGACGAGCCGCAGCACCCGGTCCCGGGCCCCGGCCAGCTCGGTTCCCGGGTCGATGCCGAGCTCCTCGGTCAGCCGGGCCCGCACCGTCTCGTAGCGGCCCAGGGCGGCGGCCTGCCGGCCGGTCGCGGCGAGCATGAGGATCAGCCGGGCCTGCAGCGACTCGTCCAGGAAGGCCTGGCCGGCGGCCTGCTCGACGGCCCGCATCAGCGCGCCCGGTTCGCCCACGGCGAGGGCGGCATCGGCGGCCTCGCGCGCGGCGGCCTCGTACAGGCGATCCACGGCGGTGAACACGGGATGGCCGCGAACCTCCGGGGCAACGGTGCTCGCCACGGGACCCTGCCACAGCTCGAGTGCCTGCGCGAAGGTGCGCACGGCCAGCGGCCCGTCGGCCGCGGCCCGGGCGCGGGCCAGCAGCAGCCGGAACCGCAGCAGATCCAGCGAGTTGGCATCCAGGTCGAGCCGGTATCCCCCGGCGGCCCGGAGCAGCCATCGGCCCGTGTCGCGGGCGCGCAGCCCCGGCTCCAGGGCGCGGCGCAGCATTCCGATGCTGCGATGCACCGTGTTGACCGCGGACCGCGGCGGCTCGCCGCCCCACAGCACGTCGACGATCTCGGCCAGGCTGACCGGGTGCCCCGCCCGGACCAGCAGCAGGGCGAGCAGCGTCCGCTGCTGCGGAGCGCCGAGATCGACCTCGGTGCCGGCCCGCCAGAACCGGACCGGACCCAGCACCGTGAACCACATGTCGGTCATGACCCGCACGGTAGGAGGCCGGGCGGCGCCGCCGCGAGCGTCACATGACGGTCATCAGCCGGCCCGGCCCAGGATCGCGCCCAGCTCCGACCGCGAGGTGATCTCCAGCTTGGGGAAGATCCGGTGCAGGTGCGAGCTGACGGTGCGGTGCGACAGGTACAGCCGCTCGCCGATCTGCCGGTTGGTCAGCCCTTCGGCGGCCATCTGGGCTATCTGAAGCTCCTGTGCGGTGAGCCGGTCCCGGGCCTCGACGGTCTGCCGCCGGCTGGTCTCGCCCGCGGCCCGCAGCTCCTGACGGGCCTGCTCGCCCCACGGAATGGTGCCGAGGGTGTCGAACGTGTCCCGGGCGGCGCGCAGCGGCGCGCGGGAGTCGGCGACGCGCCGCTGCCGGCGCAGCCACTGTCCGTACGCCAGCTGGGCGCGGGCGCGGGTGAACGGCCAGCGCCCGGCGTCGACCCGGAGCGCGGCCTCGAACAGCGGTTCCGCCTCGTCGTCACCGGCCAGGACCGCCCGGGCGTGCCGGAGACCGCCGTGCAGCGCCGGGGACGGCGTCCTGCGTCCCAACAGCTCCATCTCGGCCATCACCTCAGTGACGTCCTCGCGGTGCCCGCTGTGCACGGCGGCGTCGGCGAGTTCGGCGAGGGCGAAACACCGCAACGCGGGGTGGAACGACGAGTCGTACGGCTGGTGCATGCGCAGGAGGTGCTCGTACGCGCTGGCGTAACGCCCGGTGCCGAGCGCCAGGAGCCCGCGGGCGAGCTGGGCGGTGGCCAGCACCGGGCGCACCCCGCCGGACATGGCGGACTGGTCCGCGGCTGCGGCCAGCTCCTGCGTGCCGGCCTCGTCGCCACGCAGCGCGGCCAGCACCGCCGCCGTGGCCTGGCCGATGCCGACGAACAGCGGCTGCGAGGTCTCCCGGGCCAGCCGCGTGCACTCCTCGGCCGCGGGAATGCCCACGTTGAGGTCGGCGAGGTGTGCGGCGCTCCAGGCCTGCGCGCCCAGCGCCCTGGCCAGCAGACCGAGCCTGCCCTGGGCCCGCAGGCCGGCCAGCGCCCCGGCGCAGCAGGTTCCGGCCAGGTCGAAGGCGCCGACGATGACCGCCGCGCTGCCCACCAGCCGGAGCGCCTCCACGTCTCCCCCGGCCCGGGCGGCGCTGCGCCGAAGGCCGTCGATGACGACGGCGCCGCGTTCGATCGGTGCCGCGAACGCGAGGATCGCGACGAGATCCGGGTCGTCCCGGCCGATCGGCAACGCCTCGGCGACCTCGACGATGCCGTGACCGCCCCGCGCGTCACTGCCGGTCCAGAAGGAGCGCAACGCGGCGCCGTTCAGCAGCCGCAGCGCGACGTCGACGTGCCCGTCCGCCGCCACCTGTTCGGCGACGGCGGACACCGCCGCGGGCCGGCGGTGTTCGTCGCGCAGGCCGCCTCCGAAGCTCGCCCCGATCCACAGCAGCTGGGCCCGCTGCCGCGCCGACAACTCCAGCGCCGACGCCTCATCCACCAGCCGGCTCACGACGTCGTGCCGGCCGAGCTCGACCGCGGTCTCCGCCGCCCGGAGCAGTCGCGCCACCCGGCGGCCTGGGTCGGCGGTGAGCCGGGCGGCCCGTTCGAGGGCCGACAGCGCCGACATCATGGCGCCCTGGCCGCGCGCCAGCGTGGCCGCCCGTTCCAGGTCGGCCGCCACCTCCTCGTCCGGCCCCTGGCAGGACGCCGCCCGATGCCAGATGCCGCGGCTCGGCTGGTCCGCGAACATCCTGGCCAGCGCGGCGTGCACCGCGAGACGCCGGCCGATGCCGGCGCGCTGGTGAATCGCGGAGCGCATCAGCGGATGCCGGAACCGGACCCGGTCGTCGTCCACTTCGATCAGGGCGGCGGCCACGGCGGGTGCCAGGTCGTCGGTGGTCGCGGCACCACCGGTCACCAAGGCAGCAGCGCTCAGTGTCTCGGACAGCCCGTCGCCCTCGTTGATCGCGGCGACCAGCAGCATCGTCTGGGTGACCGCCGGCAGCGTGGCGGCACGGGCCGCGAACGCGGTCTCCAATCGGTCGGTCAGCCGCGGCTGCGGTGCGACGGTCCCGGCGCCGATCGACAGTTCGACCAGTGCCAGCGGGTTGCCCGCGGCCTCCTGCAGCAGGCGCCGGCGTGTCCCGGGCCGGAGGCCGGCCGCGCGGGCGTCGAGGACGGCCGCCGCCGCGGCCTCGTCGAGGCGTTCCAGGCGCAGCTCCGGCAGGTCGGCGCCGAAGGAGGCGGGGAAGCCGTCGCGCACCGCGGCCAGCAGCACCACCGGATCCGCCTCCAGCCTGCGCGCGACGAACCCGAGGATGTCCGCGGTGGCCGAGTCCAGCCAGTGCGCGTCCTCGACGATCAGCATGGCGGCGCCGTCGGTGGTGGTGTCGCCCACCATGTTGAGGGCAGCGAGCGCGATGAGGAACAGGTCCGGCGCGGCCGCGCCGACCATGCCGAAGGCACCCAGCATCGCGTCCCGCTGCGGTGCCGGCAGCGCCTCCGCGCGCCCGAGGACGGGCCGCAGGAGCTTGTGCAGGCCCGCGAACGGCATTCGGGACTCCGCCTCGACGCCCGCGGTCGACAGGATCAGGATCCCCTCCCCGGCGGCGATCCTGCGACCCTCCTGCAGCAGCCGCGACTTGCCGATGCCGGCCTCGCCGCGCAGCACCAGCGCGCCGCCCCGCTTGCGCACGCCGCGCACGAAGCCGTCCACGCGTTGCAGCTCCACGCCGCGGCCGTAGAGCGTCTCACCTGCCATGCCGGAACGTCACCATCCATCTAGGGCCGCCTGGCGCCGAGCATAGGGCCCCTTGCGTCCTGCTGGGACGACCGGACGGTACGGAGGTTGGTGCGTACCACGACGCTGAGCATGAACACGCCGCACACGGCCTGCTCGACGCGGAGCCAGACCGGGAACGCGCCCGGCCAGGCGACGACCCCGACGATGGCGGCCAGCACCACCATCGAGAGGACGCGCAGCCGCCGCAACGAGCCGCGGTGACCGGCGGCCGCGCGGCGGGCGAGCAGCAGGAGCACCGCCGCGCTGGTCGCGACCAGCGGCGTGCGGATCCAGACGGCCGGGGTGACGAGGGCCGGGTTGTGCCGCATCAGCACCACGGCGACGACGGTGGACAGGCTGATCACCAGGAAGGCGGCCAGCAGCTTGACGACGGTGTGCAGGTGGTCGTTTTTCATGCCGCTCAGCCTGCGTCCCGGCGCGGGGGTGTCGCATCGGCGCGCGGGCCGAACCGGCGCCTCCACCCGTGGGTGCAGAAGCCTCCGCACCCGCGGGACGATGCCGCCGCCGCGGCGTCCCTCTAGGGTCGAGGGGTGCAGAACGAGGAGCCCGCGCTCACCCGTCTCCGGGTAGTCCGGTGGATGCGGTTGCTGGCACCGCTGATGCTGGCCTGGTTCCTGTGGGGCGCGGCCACCGCCGAGCCCGGATTCGGGCTGAGCGGGAGGCCGCTGATCGTCGTGCTGGCCACCGCCGCGTTCGTGGCCGGGGTGTTCGGCCGCAACGCGACCGCCGAGGGGGAGGTCCGGCCGGCGCACGTGGTCTCCGTCGCGGCGATGCTTGTCAGCTCCGTGACGATGGTGGCGGTGCAGCCGGGCGGCCCGGGCTCGGTGGCGGTGCTGGTCGCGGTGCTGTGCGCCGCGACCGGGCTGATGCCCGTACGGGTGGCCGTGCCGGCGTTGATCGCGGCGTTCGTGGTGCTCGAGATGGTGGCCTCGATCACCGCGCAGGGCTTCGGCTTCCTGGCCGTGCTCGCCGGGTTCGCCGTCCTGTTCGGCCTGTTGTATCTGGCGTTCCGGCTGGCCGGGGCGCAGCGCGAGACCAAGCGGCTGCTAGCCGAGCTGGAGGCCGGCCAGGCGGCGCTGGCCGAGACGGCCGGGCTGGCCGAGCGGCAGCGGCTGGCGCGGGAGATGCACGACGTGCTCGCCCATTCGCTGTCGGGGCTGCTGCTGCAGCTGGAGGGCGCCCGGATGCTGGTCGCCGCGGATCCGGCCGACCCGCGCCTGCCGGTCGCCGTCGACCGCGCCCACCACCTGGCCCGCAGCGGCCTGGAGGAGGCACGCCGAGCCATCGGCATGCTGCGCGACGACGAGCTGCCCGGGCCGGACCGGCTGGCGGCGCTGGCCGAGCAGTTCGCCCGCGACCAGGCCGTGCCGTGCGACTTCGCGGTGTCCGGGGAGCCGCACCCGCTGGGATCGGATGCGCGGCTGGCCGTCTACCGGGTGGCGCAGGAGGCGCTGACCAACGTGATCCGGCACGCGTCGCCGACGCGGGTCTCGCTGCGGCTCGCCTACGAGCCGGCGGCCACCCGGCTGACCGTCGAGGACTTCGCCGACCGGCCGCCCGTGGTCCCCGACGGGACGGACGGCTACGGGCTGACCGGGATGCGGGAACGGGCCGAGTTGCTCGGCGGCACCCTCAGCGCGGGCGCGACCGGCCACGGGTTCCGGGTCGAGCTGGCGGTGCCGGCGTGATCCGGGTGCTCATCGCCGACGACCAGCGGGTGGTCCGCGAGGGGCTGAGCATGGTGCTCGGCCTGATGAACGGCGTCGAGGTGGTCGGCGCGGCCGCCGACGGCGCCGAGGCGGTCACCCTGGCCCGGGCCGTACGGCCGGATGTCGTGCTCATGGACCTGCGGATGCCGCGCTGCGACGGGGTCGAGGCCACCCGCCGCCTGCGCACCGAGGCGCCCGAGGTCAGGGTGGTCGTGCTGACCACGTACTCGGACGACCGGTCGGTGCTGGAGGCGTTGCGGGCCGGCGCCCGCGGCTACCTGACCAAGGATGCCGGCGGCGCCCAGATCCACGAGGCGCTGCGGCAGGTCCTTGACGACCACGCCGTCATCGACCCGGCCGTGCAGCGGCATCTGATCGACGCCATCGCCGGTGAGCCGGCGCCGCGGCCGAGGTTCCGCGACGGCCTCACCCCGCGCGAGGCCGAGGTGCTGTCCCTGATGGCGGGCGGCTTGTCCAACGCCGAGATCGCGTCTCGGCTGGTGGTCAGCGAGGGGACGGTGAAGAGCCACGTCAACCACCTGTTCGCGAAGATCGGCGCCCGGGACCGGGCGCAGGCCGTCGCGTACGCCTTCCGGCACGGCCTGGACGGGTGATCAGGCCGGCGGGAACGAGACCTGGACCCGCAGGCCGTCGCGGCCGGTGGAGGACGCGGCGATGATGCCGTCGTGTGCCCGGGTGATCGACCGGGCGATCGCGAGCCCCAGCCCCGCGCCGCCGCTGTGGTCGATGCGCGCCCTGGCGCGCCGGCGGAACGGTTCGAACAGCGCGGACACCTCGTCCGCGGGGATGTCGTCGCCGGTGTTCACCACGACCAGGGCCGGGTCGTCGCCGACGGTCACCTCGATCGTGCCGCCCTCGCGGTTGTATTTCAGCGCGTTCTGCACCAGGTTGGTGACGAGCCGCTCCAGCAGCACCTGTTCGCCGGCCACCACCCGGGGCTTCAGGTTGCCGGTGATCGTCACGCCGGCCTCGGCGGCCCGCGCCCGGTGCGCGTCGAGCACCTCCGCGACGATCGAGTCCAGCCGCAGCGGCGCCCGGGAGAGCAGACCCCGGTCGCTCTCGCTCAGCACCAGCAGGCCCTCGATCAGGCGTTCGTTGCGCTCGTTGGTCTCCAGCAGCTGGGCGGTGACCAGCGTCATCTGGTCGGCGCTGAGGGTGCGGGCCATGCTGACCTCGATCAGCGTCCGCTGCACCGCGAGGGGGGTCCGCAGCTCGTGCGAGGCGTCGGCGGCGAACCGGCGCTGCGCCTCGTAGCCGACGCTGATCCGGTCCATCATGTCGTCGATGGTGCGGCCCAGCGCGGACAGTTCGTCGCGGCCGCCGCCGGGACGCAGGCGGTGGCCCAGGTTCTGCGGGCCGACGTTCGCGATCACCGGGATCAGGTCCAGGAGCGGGCGCAGGCACCAGCGCACCAGCGGGTAGCAGGCGGCGAGCAGGCCGGCCAGGACGACCAGCCTGATCGACCCCGACACCAGCGTCGGGCGCTGGAACACCTGCCGGCAGATGAACGAGGCGTCCGGCTCCGGCGCCCGGCCGACCGGGGGCCGGCACCAGCCCAGCGGGAACCCGCCCCACACCTCTTGCAGCAGGTCCCCGGCCCGGTCCGCGAACTGGGCGACGATCAGGACGGCCGCGCAGAGCGCGAGGATCCGGCGGGCGGGGGAACGCTTCGTCATGAGCCGAGCCGGTACCCGGTACGCGGAACGGTGTGCAGCACCGGCGGCTCGCCCAGCTTGCGCCGCAGCGTCATCACGGTCGTGCGTACCGTGTTGGTGAACGGGTCGGTGTTCTCGTCCCAGGCCTGTTCCAGCAGATCCTCGGCGCTGACCACCCGGCGCCCGGCCCGCAGCAGCACGTGCAGGACGGCGAACTCCTTCGGCGACAGCGACAGCAGCCGCCCGTCGCGGTTGACCGTGTGCCGGGTGACGTCGAGGACGATCCCGTCCTGCTCCAGCACCGGCGGCAGGGCCGGGGTGGTGCGCCGGGACAGGGCCTGCAGCCGGGCGACCAGTTCGGCGAACGCGAACGGCTTGGTCAGGTAGTCGTCGGCGCCGAGCCCGAGGCCCTCGACCCGGTCGCGGATGCCGGCCGCCGCGGTCAGCAGCAGCACCCGGGTGTCGACGTCCGCGCCGGCGATCCACCGGCACACCTCGTCGCCGCTGCGACCGGGCATGTCCCGGTCGAGCACGGCCACGTCGTACCGGTTGACGCCGAGGCGTTCCAGCGCGCTGTCGCCGTCGTAGACCACGTCGACGGCCATGGCGAACCGGCGCAGGCCCTCGGCGACCGTGTCGGCCAGCATCCGCTCGTCGTCGGCGATCAGCACCCGCACTGCCTCGTTCCCCCGATCCATGATCGCCGCCAGGCTCGCACGACAGTAGTAAAAGTTTCATAAGGACGTCGCTGACGCTCCGCCTACGCCGGGATTCGCAGGATGGCATCTCCGCTTTCCTGACGTACGGGGTGGGTAGTATTTTGCGCCGTTTTCTGACTTACTGTCTGCTGCTGCCGGCGGTGTCCGCGCTCGCGATCACGTGGGGCGCCGGGCCGGCGTCCGCGATCGCGTACGGCGAGGACGTGCCCGACGGCGACTACCCGTTCTCGGTCCGCCTCGCCATGACCGGCCTGCCGGCGGCGGGTGGCGGCACCCGGGACAGCTCGTGCTCCGGCGCCCTCGTCGCGCCCGCCTGGGTGATCACCGCCGGGCACTGCTTCCGGGACGAGGACGGCACGCACGTGAGCCGCACGGTGGCCCGCCGGACCACCGCGACGGTCGGCCGCACCGACCTGGACGGCGGCGGCGGGCACGAGATCGAGGTCGTCGAGGTCCACCAGGCGGACGGCGCCGACGTGGCGCTGGCCAGGCTCGCCGACCCGGTCGCCGACGTCGAGCCGCTGCGGATCGCCACCGCGGCGCCGAGGCCCGGCGAGCGGGTGCGGCTGACCGGGTACGGCCGGACCGAGCGCACCGGCGAGGAGAACGCCGGCCGGCTGCAGACCGGGTCGTTCACCGTCGGCGCGGTCGGCGAGACGCTGACGGAGTTCTCCGGGCGGGCGCCGCGCAGGGACACCAGCGCGTGCCGGCACGACTCCGGCGGCCCGTACTTCCGGGAACGCTCCGGCGGTCCCGAACTGGTCGCGGTGGTCAGCACCGGCCCCGGCTGCCCGCACCCGGGCGCGGACCTCGGCGCCCGTACCGACACCCTCCGCGGCTGGATCACCGCCACCGTGAACGGCCGGTCGGATCCGCTCGACGGCCTGTCCGCCACCCTGGGCGGCCTGCTCGTCCTGCTGCTCGTGGCCCCGCCGGCGGCGTACGCGGTGCTGCGCCGGCAGCGTCACGCCCGGCACCGCTCGTGACCGCCGCGATCGTCGACCTCGGCGCCGTCGCGGCGAACGTGCGCACGGTCGCGGCCGCCGCACGCACGCCGCTGATGGCGGTGGTGAAGGCCGACGGCTTCGGCCACGGCGCCGCGCCGGTCGCCCGCGCCGCGATCGCCGCCGGCGCCACCTGGCTGGGCGTGACCTCCGCCGCCGAGGCGCTGTCGCTGCGCGACGCCGGCCTCGCCGCGCCGATCCTCAGCTGGCTGCACCCGCCCGACGAGGACTTCGGCCGGCTCATCGCGGCCCGCGTCGACATCGGCGTCTCGACCGTGCCGCACCTGCACGCGGTGGCCGCCGCCGGCCGGCGGCTCGGCGTTCCGGCGCAGGTCCAGCTCAAGGCCGACACCGGCCTGTCCCGCAACGGCGCCGTCGCCGGCGACTGGCCCGAACTGGTCGCGTGGGCGCACAAGCACGAGCAGGAGCAGGCCCTTCGCGTACGCGGGGTGTGGTCCCACCTCGCCGACACCGACCCGGTCGGCGACGCGAGCACGGCCGGGCAGGTGACCGCGTTCGAGGAGGCGCTGCGCGCCGCGCGGGCCGCGGGCCTGCGCCCGGTCCTGACCCACCTGGCGAACTCGGCGGCCGCGCTCACCGCGCCGCGCAGCCGCCTCGACCTGTGCCGGATCGGCCTGGCCCTGTACGGTTTCGGCGCTACCGGCCTGCGCCCCGCGATGACGCTGCGCTCCCGGATCGTCAACGTCAAGCGGGTGCCCGCGGGCGCCGGCGTCTCCTACGGCCCCGACCACGTGACGGCCGGGGCGACCACGCTCGCGCTGCTGCCCCTCGGCTTCGCCGACGGCCTGCCCCGCGCGGCGCAGGGCCGCGCCCACGTCGAGCTGGCCGGCCGGCGCCGCCCGATCGTCGGCCGCATCGCCATGGACCAGTGCGTGATCGACGCCGGCGACCTGCCGGTGGAGATCGGCGATCCCGTCGTGGTCTTCGGCCCCGGCGACCAGGCGACACCCACCGCCGCCGACTGGGCGCGGTGGGCCGGCACGAACCCGCACGAGGTGCTGACCGGCATCGGCAACCGCGTGAAAAGGAGCTACCTGTGACCCGACTGGCTTTGATCTACGGCGGGCGGAGCGGCGAGCACGACGTCTCCCGCAGGTCGGCGGCGAGCATCCGGACCCACCTCGACCCCGGCGCGTACCGGGTCACCGACGTCCTCATCGAGCGCGACGGCGGGTGGCGGGTGGACGGCGTCCCGGTGCCGCTGGCGGAGGCCCTGCGCGCGATCCGCGACCAGGACGTGGCGTTCCCCGCGCTGCACGGCCCGTACGGCGAGGACGGCCGGCTGCAGTCGATGCTCGAGTGGCTCGGCGTCCCGTACGTGGGAAGCGGCGTCTTCTCCAGCGCCGCCGGCATGGACAAGGCGGTGACGAAGCGGCTGCTGGCCGCCGACGGCCTGCGCGTCACCGACGGCGTGGTCCTTCAGGAGGGCGCCGCGCTTGCCGCGGACGACCGCGCACGGCTGGGCCTGCCGGTCTTCGTCAAGCCCGCCCGCGCCGGCTCCAGTCTGGGCGTCACCAAGGTCGGCCACTGGCCGGACCTGGCGGCCGCGCTCGCCCTCGCCGCCCGCTTCGACCGCAAGGTCCTCGTCGAGAAGGCGGTACCCGGCCGCGAGATCGACGTGGCGATCCTGCAGCGCCCCGACGGCAGCGTCGAGGCCGGCCCGCCGCTGGAGATCACCGTGACCCGGGGCCCGTTCTTCGACTTCGACGCCAAGTACGACGCGGGCGCCGCCTTCCACATCCCGGCGCCGCTGGACGCGGCCACCACCCGCCGCGTGCAGGAGCGGGCCGTTCGGGCGTTCCACGCCCTGGATTGCCGGGGGCTGCTACGGGTCGACTTCTTCCTGCCCGACCCCGGCGGCGAGCCGGTTGTCAACGAGGTGAACACCCTGCCCGGCATGACAGCCGAATCCCAGTTCCCGCGGATCTGGCGCCACGCCGGCGTCCCGTTCCCGGCCCTGCTGGACATCCTGATCGCCGGCGCCCGCACGCTCGGCGACCGGGTCCTCGATCACCCGGGTTCGGACTCGTGCCCGGCCGGATGGGCGCGCAGCAGTCCGTCGTAGGCCCGCTCGGCGGTGATGTCGCCGGTGACTACGCGGTGGATCGTGCGGGTGATGGGCATGGACAGCCCGTGGCGGTCGGCCAGCCGCACCGCCGCGTGCACCGTCTTGACCCCCTCGGCGACCTGACCCATCTCGGCGAGGATGTCCTCGAGGCTCCGCCCGCGGCCGAGTTGCTCGCCGACGTGCCGGTTGCGGCTGTGCGGACTGATGCACGTCGCCACCAGGTCGCCCATCCCGGCCAGCCCGGCGAGGGTGCGCGGCTCGCCGCCCATCGCGACCGCCAGCGTGGTCAGCTCGGCCAGCCCGCGGGAGATCACCCCGGCCCGGGTGTTGTCGCCGACGCCCAGGCCCTGTGCGATGCCGGTGGCGATCGCGACGACGTTCTTCAGCGCCCCGCCGACCTCGCAGCCGATCACGTCGTGGTTGGTGTAGACGCGCAGCAGGCCCCGCCGGAACACCCGCTGGATCTCCGTGGCGACGGTGAGATCCTCCGTGGCTATCACCGTGGCCGCCGCCATGCCCGCCATGATCTCCTTGGCCAGGTTGGGGCCGGTGAGCGCGGCGGCCGGATGCCCCGGCAGCGCCTCCTTGATCACCTCGGTCATCCGCAGCAACGAGTCGCGCTCGAGGCCCTTGCTGAGGCTCACCACGGGGATCCACGGGTGCAGGTCCGGCCGTACCCGCTCGAGGGTGTCCCGGAACGCTCCCGTCGGCACGCCGACGACGAGCAACTCCGCGTGGGCGGCCGCCTCGGCGAGGTCGGCGGTGGCGCGCAGCCGGTCCGGGAGCGGGAAGCCCTCGAGGTATCGATCGTTGCTGTGCTTGGCATTGATCTCGTCCGCCGTGGCCGGGCTGCGCGCCCAGATCAGCGATTCGTGATCCCGGCGGGTGAGGACGGACGCGACGGTGGTCCCCCACGAACCAGCACCCAGCACAGTGATCCGCATGGTGACCCTCTCTTCGGCGCGCCTCCCCCGGCCCGGGGCGCGAGTTGAGGATACGGCGACAGCGACACCTTGTAGACACCGTCGACACGCGGCGTGTCAGAGTGCGGCCGGGGCCGGCTCAGGGTCGGTTGGCGACCGCCGAGCCACCGGCACGGCGGGTCAGGCGATCTTGCGGTGGTAGACCCGCATGGCGAAGGCGTACGCGACGACGAGGATGCCGGCGCACCAGGCGAGGGCGGTCCAGATGCCGGTGCCGACCGGCTGCTGGTCGAAGAGGGCCCTGATGCTGTCGATGATCGCGGTGACCGGCTGGTTCTCCGCGAAGGCCCGCACCGGCCCCGGCATCGACTCGGTGGGCACGAACGCCGAGCTGATGAAGGGCAGGAAGATGAGCGGGTAGGAGAAGGCGGTCGCCCCGTCGGTCGAGGACGCGGCCAGCCCGGCGATCATCGCCACCCACGTCAGCGAGAGGGTGAACAGGGCGAGGATGCCGGCGACGGCGAGCCAGGACAGCACCCCCGCCGAGGTGCGGAAGCCCATGATCAGCCCGACTCCGATGATGACGGCGACGGAGATGGTGTTGGACACCATCGAGGTCAGCACGTGTCCCCACAGGACCGACGAGCGCGCGATCGGCATGGAGTGGAACCGTTCGAAGATGCCGCTCTGCATGTCGTTGAACAGCCGGAAGCCGGTGTAGGAGATGCCGCTGGCGATGGCGATGAGCAGGATGCCGGGCATCAGGTAGTTGGTGTAATTGCCGGTGCCGGTCTGGATGGCGCCGCCGAACACGTAGCGGAACAGCAGCATGAAGGCGATCGGCATGATGGTGACGGTGATGATGGTGTCCATGCTGCGGGTGACGTGCCGGATGGAACGCCCGAGCATCACGTTGGTGTTGCTGAGGACATGTGTGCTCATGACCGCGCCTCCGCCTTGTTCCCGATGATCGACAAGAAGACCTCTTCCAGGGTGGGCTGGCGTTCCACGAGCTCAGCCTTCGCGGGAGGCAGCAGCATTCTCAGCTCGGCCAGGGTGCCGGAGACCATGATGGTGCCCTCGTGGAGGATGGCGATGCGGTCGGCCAGCTTCTCGGCCTCCTCCAGGTATTGGGTGGTCAGCAGGACCGTCGTCCCGCTGTGCGCCAGACTCTGGATCTCCTTCCACACCTCGAGGCGGGCCTCCGGATCGAGTCCCGTCGTCGGCTCGTCGAGGAAGATGACCGGCGGCCGGCCGATGAGACTCATGGCGATGTCGAGGCGGCGCCGCATCCCGCCGGAGTAGGCACCCACCCGGCGGCCGCCCGAGTCGGCGAGGCCGAAGCGCTGGAGCAGGTCGTCCGCGACCTGGCCGGGGTTCTTCACCTGCCGCAGGCGAGCGACCATGATGAGGTTTTCCCGGCCGGTGAGGATCTCGTCGACCGCGGCGAACTGCCCGGTCAGGCTGATCGATTCCCGGACCCTGCCGGGCTGGGCGACCACGTCGAACCCGTTGACGCTCGCCGTGCCGGCGTCCGGCTTGAGCAGGGTGGTCAGGATGCGCACGACGGTGGTCTTGCCCGCGCCGTTGGAGCCGAGGAGGGCGAAGATGCTGCCGCCGGCGACGGCGAAGTCGACGCCCTTGAGGACCTGCAGCTTGCCATAGGATTTGTGCAGTCCGCTGACCTGAATGGCGGGGGGTGGTGTTTGCATGGGGGGTGACATCTTCCTATTCGACGGTGACGTTGGATGGTTCGACACCGAAGCCCTTGAGCGCGGCGAAGGTCAGCTTGTCCATGCGCGCGCCGTCGAAATTCACGGTGCGAAGGGACCTGTAGTACTTCTTGCTCCAGCCACCGCGGAATGAGCAGTCCCGCAGGATCGCGCCCCGCAGGGAGAGTCCCTCGAGCGCCGCCTGGTCGAACTTCACACCGGTGAAGCTCTCCCCGTCGAAGCTGAGGCCGCGCAGATCGGAGTAGGTGAAGTCCACGCCGGTGAACGTGCAGCGCTCGAAGACGGTGCGCCGCAGGTCCGTCTGGCGGAATGCGACGTCGGTGAGCGCGGCGTCGGCGAACCGGACCCCGTGCAGCCCGGACTTGCTGAAGTCGGTGCGCACGAGGCGCGCCCGGCGGAAGGTCGAATCCTTCATCTCGGCCGTCGTCATGACCGCGTCGGTCAGGTTGGCGCCGTCGAAGTTCGTCTCCGTCATGTCGCTGCTCTTGAACCTGCTGCCGGTGAGGTCGGCGCCGGCGAAGTCGGAGCCCCGCAGCGCGCTCGCCCCGAACCGCCCCTCCCGCGCCGAGACGCCGGCGAAGTCGGCTCCGCGTAGGTCGCTCGCGTCGAATCGGGTCACCACCTGCCGCTCGAGGACCCGGGACAGGTTGGACACCTCCTGGACGGTCTCCTCGATGTCGCCGATGCTGTCGATGGTCAGCTCGAAGGCGGCCGCGTCGTCCTTGCCCTCGGCGCGCAGCTCCCGGAACCGCTCCTGCAGGTCCGCCAGCAGGTCGGCCTTCAGCTCGCTGACGCTCCGGGTGCCCTCGTAGGGCGCGAAGACCCCGTCCACATACTCGTTCAGCTTGTCGCTCATGGAAGTCTCCCCTTACAGCAGAATGTCGAGCACGCGCTTCGCGTACTCCCAATTGGTCTTGTTGCGGGCGTAGGTCTCCCTGCCCTTTTCGGTGATCCGGAAGTATTTGCGCCGGCCACCCTGCGATTCGTCGCCCCAATACCAGGCGATGTCGCCGTCCGCCTCCAGGCGCCGGACGCTGGAATACATCGTGGCTTCCTTGAGCTCGTATTCGCCCTGCGAGCGCTCGCCGATCAGCTTGACGATCTCGTAGCCGTAGCGGTCCGATTCCGCCAGCAGCCGCAAGATCATCGTGTCGGTGTTTCCCCGCAGAAGATCGGATGTCACCTTGCTGGTGCCCATGCCTCACCTCCTGGATTACAAGGTATCTCGCACTACTGTGACTGTCAAGGTAGTGGGTAGCTCCTAGTAAGTTGACCGGGAGGGCTGTCCTCTATCCGTCGAATGGCGCATCGAGATGACCGGCGACCGCGCGCACATGAACGACATCCCCAGCACGCCGAGGAGGCTCGGCCGCATGCGGCCGAGCCTCCTCGGTTCAATCTCGACGTCGCGGTCAGCGGCAACTGGGTCGTCGGCCTCGGCCTCAACGGCGGCCGGACCCTGCAGAACAGCCGGAATGCCGCGGTCAGCGGCACGAGCGGAACCGTCACCGCCGGGCCGAACGGCAACGGCAACGGCAACGGCAACGGCTTCGGCTTCGGCTTCGGCTTCGGCTTCGGCTTCGGCGTGACCATCATGGCCAACGGCAACCGGACCTGGCCGGCGGTCACCTGCCGGACGGGCTGATCCCGCACCGCACCGGCGGCGCGGCGGGCGAGGCCGCCGCGCCGCCGCCGGCTCAGCC
>NZ_JBEZXZ010000149.1:0-17871 GCF_040638275.1 Actinoplanes sp. NPDC026623
CGCCGCCGTACGTGGCGTTGCGGGTTTCGCCCCGCGCGGGGAGCCCCCACCCCCCGCAATCACCGGCCGGCGGGCCCGGCCCGGGACGGGGCCGGCCGCCGCACCGGTTTTCAGGCTCAGGCCGTCGGCGGGTCGGCCGGCCTGCGCGGCATCTTCAGGACCTCGAACTGGTCCGTGTAGCCGTGCAGCGCGGCGCTGGGCGCCGCGGGCTCCGAGCGGGCCGTCGCACCCTCGGCCGCCGCGTGCGCGCCGCCGCTGGAGGCCGGCACCGGGTCGTCCGCGGGGACGACCACGCCCGGCTCGGCCGCCGCGTGCCGCGGCGACTCCGGGTTCACCCCGGCCGCGCCGCCGGCCTTGGCCGCCTTACGCGCCCGCCGGTTCTCGCGCCGGCGCCGCCCGTTGACCTTGGTGTTCTCCGCCATCGTGTAGAGCGTCGGCACCAGTACCAGCGTGAGCAGCGTCGAACTCACCAGGCCGCCGATGACCACAATGGCCAGAGGCTGCGAGATGAAGCCGCCCTCGCCGGTCAGCCCGAGGGCCATCGGCAGCAGGGCGAAAATGGTCGCGATCGCCGTCATGAGGATCGGGCGCAGCCGGTGCCGGCCACCCTCGATCACCGACTCCTGAACGCCCAGTCCCGCCCGGCGGTAATGGTTGATCAGGTCCATCAGGACGATCGCGTTCGTCACCACGATGCCGACCAGCATCAGCACGCCGATCAACGCCGGAACGCCGAGCGGGGTACCGGTCGCGAGCAGCAGCGCGATCGCACCGGTCGCCGCGAACGGGATGGAGACGAGCAGCAACAGCGGCTGCAGCAGGCTGCGGAACGTCGCCACCATGATGAAGAAGACGATCGCGATCGCCGCGAGCACGGCGAGGCCGAGATCCGCGAACGCGTCCTTCTGGTCCTGGCTGACCCCGCCGATCTCGTACGTGCCGTCCGGCAGGTTCAGGGCGTCGAGCCGCTCGGTCAGATCCTTGGTGGTCTTGCCGACGTTCGAGCCCGTCGCGGTGCCGTTGACCGTGGCGCTGCGGTTGCCGTCGATCCGGGTGACCGCCTCCGGGCCGTCGACCTCGTTGACGTCCGCGACCGCGTCGAGCAGGACGACCTGGCCGCTCGGCGTGGTCAGCGGCAGCTTGCGCAGCGCGTCGACCCCGGCGGGCGGCTTGCCCAGCGCGACGAGGACGTTCTGGCTGACGCCGTCGACGCTGATCTCCCCGACCGGCGCCGGGCGGAACGCCCCGGCGACCGACCGGCCGATCGCGGCCTCGGTGAGGCCGTTCGCCGCGGCGGCGGCGCGGTCGACGGTGACGTCCAGGCGGGGGACGCTCGCCGCGAGCGTGCTGCTCACGTCGGTGACGTCCGGCGTCGCGGCCATCGCGTCCTGAACCTGCTTGGTCGCGGCCTCCAGGGCCTTCTGGTCCGGGGCCTGCACGACGACGGCCAGCGCGCTGCCGTCGAAGCCGGTGCCGCTCTCGGCGCCGATGGTGACCTCGCCGACGTCGGTCATGCCCTCGAACTGCTTGCGCAGGTCCTCGGAGACCTTTGCCGCGTCGGCGTCCGCCTTCAGCGCCACGTTGAAGCTGGCGCCGCTGGCACCGCCGGAACCGACGAACGGGTTGAAGTCACCGTTGCCGACCGTCACCTGGTAATGCTCGACGTCGTCGTTGGCGACGATCACCGCCTCGACCTTCTTGGCGGCGGCGTCCGTGGTGGCGAGGTCGGTGCCGACCGGCAGGTCCTGCGACACGACGATGGTGTCCTGGCCGGACTGGTCGAGGAAGTTCGTCTCGAGCTTGCTGGCCAGGCCCATCGTGCCGAGGAGCACGACCACGCCGATTCCGACGGTGCTCCACCGGGTGGTCCTGCTGCGGATGACCCAGCGGATGATCGGCAGGTAGCTGCGCTGCAGCGGGCTGCGGAGCTCCTTGGCCTCGGCGGCCTGGCGGACCTCCACGGACTCGGAGCCACCCGCGGCGGGCCGCAGGAACCAGTACGCGAGCACCGGCACGACGGTCAGCGACACGAAGAGCGACGCGACCAGCGCGACCGTGACCGTGATGGCGAACGGCGCGAACAGCTGGCCGACGAAGCCGCCGACCAGGGCGATCGGCGCGAACACGGCGACCGTGGTCAGCGTCGAGGCGGTCACCGCGCCGGAGACCTCCTTGACGCCCGACATGATCGCGTGGACCTTCGCCTCGCCGTACTCCAGGTGCCGTTTGATGTTCTCCAGCACGACGATGGAGTCGTCCACCACCCGGCCGACCGCGATGGTCAGCGCGCCGAGGGTGAGCAGGTTGAGCGAGTGGTCGCCGAGCTTGAGCGCGATCAGCGCGATCAGCACGGAGAGCGGGATCGAAACGATGGTCACCAGCGTCGAGCGGACCGACAGCAGGAAGACCAGGATCACGATGACGGCCATGATCAGGCCGAGCATGCCCTCGGTGGTCAGGCTCTTGATCGACTTCTCGACGAACGGCGCCTGGTCGGTGATGACCGTCAGCGTGGCCGCGGAGGCGGTCTGCAGGTCGGCGAGCTTGTCGCGCACCTCGTGGGAGATGTTGACCGGGTTGCCGTCCGGCGCGGCGGTGACCGCGATGCCGAGGCTCTCGACCCCGTCCGTGCGCGTGTACGACGTGGCGGGGGCGAGCTGCGCGTTGACCGCGGCGACGGCGTCCAGCCGGACCGGGCCCTTGCTGCCGGTGAGGTAGAGGCCCTTGATCTCGTCGACGCTCTCGATCGGCTCGCCGACCTGGACGCTCAGCGAGCGGGTGCCGTCGGTGACCGCGCCGGCCGGCACGGAGACGCCGTTGGCCTGCAGCAGGGTGGCGATCGAACGGGGGTCGACGCCGGCGGCGACCATCTTGACCGGCTCGGGAACGATGAGCACCTGCTGGTCCCGGGTGCCGGTGACGGCGACCTCGCGGACGCCGTCGATGGCCTTGAGCTCGGGGACGACGGTCTCCCGGAGCCGGTTCGCGAGCGCGGCCTGGTCGTTCTTTCCGTCGGAGGCGGCGAGGACGATCGCCGGGATGTCGTCGGTGCTGCCGGCGAAGATGACCGGCTTGACGTCGTTGGGCAGCGTGGGCTGGATCCGGTTGACCGAGGTCGTCAGCTGGTTGACCGCGTCGTCGAGGTCGGTGCCGAACTCGAACAGGACCTGGACGGTGGTCGAACCCTCGCTGGTCGTCGACTGGATGCTGTCCAGGCCGTCGGCGCCCTTGATGGCGTCCTCGATCGGCTTGGTGACCTGCTGTTCCATGATCTCCGGGCTCGCGCCCGGGAGCACCACGCCGATGAAGGCGCCGGGGAATTCGAGCGACGGCAACAGCTGCTGTTTCAGCGACGGCACCGTGAAGATCCCGAAAGCGGTGATCACCACCGCGACGAGGGCGACGAGCCCCCGGTTAGCGAGACTGAGCCTGGTCAGAAACGACATCTGCTCCCCCGTAAAAGTTCGGCCATGGCATATAGTTTGCCCGACGCGAACAAATCATTTCCGCCGGGGTGTGCCGGTGACGTCCGGTCACCCGGCGGACGCACAGTGCTCATCGGCGCGACAGCGCAGGGGGGTGCGGTGGCCGAAAACGAACAACTCATCGCGGACATTATGGGCGCGCAGGAACGGCTCCAGCACCTGTTTGCCTACGACCGGTCGGATCCGCTCTTCTCGTCGCAGCTGACCATGCCGCAGCTCAAGATCCTGCTGCTGCTCTACCGGATGGGCGACACGTCCGGGCGCGAGCTGGCCGGACTGCTCGGCGTCAGCCTCGCGACGCTGAGCGGCATGGTCGACCGGCTGGTGGCGCACGACCTGGTCACCCGCGCGGAGGACCCACACGACCGCCGGGTCCGCCGGATCAGCCTCAGCGACAACGGCGCGGCGACGATCGGCAAGATCATCACGGCGGGGGCGGCGAAACAGGCCCGCCTGCTGCGCCGGCTCAGCCCGGCCGAGCTGCGCACGGTCCACGACGGCCTGCAGGCGATGGTCCGGGTGGCGGCCGAGGACGCCGAGGAGGCCGCCCGCGAGCCGGCCACGAACACCAAACCAGCCTGAACTCAGCCAGGCCTGCCCCCACCAGACCCCGTCACCGGCCATGCCGGGCCGCGCTGGGCCGCTTGGCCGCGCCAGGCCGCCAGGCCGCCAGGCGCCGCTTGGCCACGCCGGGCCGCCGGGCCGCGCCAGACCGCGGGGCCGTTGGCCACGCCGGGCCGCTTGGTCGCGCCGGGTCGGACCCTGCAGGTCTGTTCAGGCCGGCCGGGCCGGTTCGGGCCCGGTGGGATCGGCCGGGCCGGGTCAGGCCAGGTCGAGGGCGCGGGCCGCGGCCAGCACGTCGTTCTTGATGGTGGTGGGCGACGGTGCGGTGCTGATCGCCCACTCCGGGTCCTTGAGCCCGTGACCGGTCACCGTGCAGACGATCGTGCCGCCCGCCGGGATCATGCCGGCCTCGGCCTGCTGCAGCAGGCCCGCCACGCTCGCCGCGCTGCCCAGCTCGACGAAGACGCCGACCTCGCGGGCGAGCAGCCGGTAGGCCGACAGGATCTCCCGGTCGGTGACCGCCGAGATCAGGCCGCCCGAGGCGTCCCGCGCGTCGAGCGCCTTGGTCCAGCTTGCCGGGTTGCCGATCCGGATCGCGGTGGCGATGGTCGACGGATCCTGCACGACCTGGCCGTTGACGATCGGCGCGGCGCCGGAGGCCTGGAAGCCGTACATCTTGGGCAGGATCTTGCTGTTGCCCGCCGCGTGGTCCTCCTGGTAGCCCATCCAGTAGGCGGCGATGTTGCCCGCGTTACCGACCGGCAGGCAGTGGATGTCGGGCGCCCGGCCGAGCGACTCGACGATCTCGAACGCCGCCGTCTTCTGCCCGTGCAGGCGGAAGATGTTGACCGAGTTGACCAGCGAGACCGGGAAGTCCTGTGACAGCTTCGAGGCGAGCGCGAGGCAGTCGTCGAAGTTGCCGTTGACCTGCAGCAGCTTGGCGCCGTGCACGAGCGCCTGCGCCAGCTTGCCCAGCGCGATCTTGCCCTGCGGCACCAGCACCGCGCAGGTGAGCCCGGCGCGGGCCGCGTACGCCGCCGCGGAGGCGCTGGTGTTGCCGGTCGAGGCGCAGATGATCGCCTTCGACCCCTCCTCGACGGCCTTGGACACGGCCATCGTCATGCCCCGGTCCTTGAAGGAGCCGGTCGGGTTCGCGCCCTCGACCTTCAGATACACGTCGGCGCCCACGCGCTGCGAGAGCACGGGAGCGGGCACGAGCGGCGTGTTGCCCTCGTGCAGCGTGACCACCGGGGTGGCCTCCGAGACCGGAAGCCGGTCGCGGTACGCCTCGATCAGTCCCCGCCACATGGTCATTTCCTCTCCGCCGACTCGGTCAAGGATGCATCAGCCCGCCGAATGGCGAGACCATGCGCCCACTATGCGGGACCGTGGGACACGGCCTCCACGTTGTTGCCGTCCGGATCCCGGACGAACGCGCCGTAGTAGTCCGGGTGGTATTCGGGGTGGACGGCCGGCTCGTGCAGCACCTCGGCGCCGGCCGCCACCGCCGCCGCAAAGAACGCGTCGACCGTCGCCCGGTCGGCCGCCCGGAAGGCGAGGTGCGACTCCCGGAAGCCCTCCCCCGCGTTGAACACGCCGATCCAGAAGTCGGGCCGCTCCGCGCCGTAGCCCATCGCCACCTCGAAGTCCATCAGCCGGCGCAGACCCAGCGGGGCCAGGACCGCGTCGTAGAACGCGGCGCTGGCGGCCAGGTCGGCGCACTGGATCCCCACGTGGTCGAGCATCGGTCAGACCCCGCCCTCGACCCGCAGGACGCTGGCGATCGACCGGACTATGTCGAGCGAGCGCAGATCCTCCACGGTGGCCGCCAGGTTCGCGTCCGGCGCGCCGTGGGTCACGATCACCAGGGTCGCGTCCTCCTCCCGGCCGGACTGCCGGACGGTCGCGATCGACACCTCGTGCTTGGCGAAGACGCCGGCGACGCTGGCGAGCACGCCCTGACGGTCGGCCACGTCGAGGCTGATGTGGTATCGCGTCACCGCCTCGCCGATGGGCCGGATCGGCAGGTGCGCGTACGAGCTCTCGCTCGGCGCCCGGGTGCCCGAGAGGCGGTTGCGCGCCGCCGCCACGATGTCGCCGAGCACGGCGCTCGCGGTGGGCGTACCCCCGGCTCCCCGGCCGTAGAACATGAGCTGCCCCGCGGCCTCGGCCTCGACGAAGACCGCGTTGAAGGCGTCTCCGACGCCGGCCAGCGGGTGGCTGCGCGGGATCATCGCCGGGTGCACGCGGACGCTGACCGACTCGCTGCCGGACGAGTCCGGGCCCCGCTGCGCGATGCAGAGCAGCTTGATCGTGCAGCCCATCTCCTTGGCGCTGGCCATGTCGGCGGCCGTCACGCCGGTCATGCCCTCGCGGAACACGTCCGCGGCGGTGACCCTGGTGTGGAACGCGAGCGAGGCGAGGATCGCGGCCTTGGCGGCGGCGTCGAAGCCCTCGACGTCGGCGGTCGGGTCGGCCTCCGCGTATCCGAGCTCGGTGGCCTCGTCGAGCGCCTCGCCGAAGCCGGCGCCGGTGGCATCCATCGAGGACAGGATGAAGTTGGTCGTGCCGTTCACGATGCCGGTGACCCGGGTCACCCTGTCTCCGTGCAGCGACTCGCGCAGCGGGCGCAGCAGCGGGATGGCGCCGGCGACCGCGGCCTCGTAATAGAGGTCGGCGCCGCCCTCGGCGGCGGCGTCGTGCAGCGTCGCACCGTCCTCCGCGAGCAGCGCCTTGTTCGCCGTGACGACGCTCTTGCCGGCGGTGAGCGCCTCGGTCAGCCAGCCGCGGGCCGGCTCGATGCCGCCGACCACCTCGATCACCACGTCGACGTCGTCCCGCTTGACCAGGCCCAGCGCGTCGGTGGTGAACAGCGCGGGGTCTATCGCGCCGCCACGCTCGCGGCCGGGCCGGCGCACCGCGATGCCGACGAGTTCCAGCGGGGCGCCGATCCTGGCGGTCAGGTCGTCGGACTGCTCGTGCAGCAGCCGGACCACCTCGGAGCCGACCGTGCCGCAACCGAGCAGAGCCAGTCGAACCGCGGGCTTGTCAGAACTCATCCCACATCCAATGCGAGCAGATCATCTTCTGTCTCCCGGCGGACGATCACGCGAGAAGCACCGTCGCGCACGGCGACCACCGGCGGCCGGGGCACGTGGTTGTAATTGCTGGCCATGCTCCGGCAGTACGCGCCCGTACCGGGCACGGCGAGAAGATCTCCGGGCTGCACGTCGGCGGGCAGGAATTCATCCTTCACGACAATGTCCCCGGATTCACAATGCTTTCCCACGACGCGGGCGAGCAGCGGGGGCGCCTCGGACTTCCGGCCGGCCAAGGTGGCGGAGTACGAGGCGTCGTAGAGGGCGGTCCGGATGTTGTCGCTCATCCCGCCGTCGACGCTCACGTACGTCCGGATGCCGTCGACGTCCTTGACCGTGCCGACCTCGTACAGGGTGAAGACGGCCGGGCCGACGAGGGCCCGGCCCGGTTCGATCGAGAGCCTGGGGCGCCCGAGGTTCTCGGCCGCACACTCGGCGTCCACGATCTTGTTGATGCGCTTCGCCAGGTCGCCGGCCGGCGACGGGTCGTCCTGGGTGGTGTATGCGATGCCGAAGCCGCCACCCAGGTCCAACTCGACAAGTTCGACACCACGGGCGTCGCGGATCTGCGCCTGCAGCGCGAGCACCCGCCGGGTGGCGACCTCGAAGCCCGAGGTGTCGAAGATCTGCGAGCCGATGTGCGAGTGCAGGCCGAGCAGGTCGAGCACGCCCTCGTCGAGCACCCGGATCGCGGCCTCGAACGCGGCGCCGCCGGCCAGCGAGAACCCGAACTTCTGATCCTCGTGCGCGGTCGCGATGAACTCGTGGGTGTGCGCCTCGACGCCGACGGTCACCCGGATCAGCACCTTCGGCCGCCGGCCGCTCTCCCGGGCCAGCGCGGTGAGCCGGTCGATCTCCTGGAACGAGTCCAGGATGATCCGGCCGACGCCGGCGTCCAGCGCCCGGGACAGCTCGGAGAGCGACTTGTTGTTGCCGTGGAAGCCCATCCGCTCGGCCGGGAAGCCCGCGGCCAGCGCCACCGCGAGCTCGCCGCCGGAGCAGACGTCGAGGAAGAGCCCCTCCTCGCCGATCACCTTCACCACGGCCTTGCAGAGGAACGACTTGCCCGCGTAGTAGACGTCCGCGCCGGCGAACGCGGCGGCGAATTCGCGGCAGCGCGACCGCAGGTCGTCCTCGTCCAGCAGGTACGCGGGGGTGCCGTGCTCGGCCGCGAGGTCCAGGACGCTCACGCCGCCGATCTCCAGGGCCCCGGAGTCCGCGCGCGTCACCGTCCGCGGCCAGAGCTGCGGCACGAGAGCGTTGACGTCCTCGGGGGTACGCAGCCAGGCCGGCCCCCTGTTGCCGAGGTCGCCGTGCAGCGCCCCGGCCTCGTGTGCCCGCATGACTACATCCTTTCGGGCGCGGAGACGCCCAGTAGCGCCAAACCGTTCTCGATCACCGTTCGGGTGGCGTCATTGAGCCAGAGCCGGGCCCGGTGGCCATCGGTGATCGGCTCGTCACCCTTCGGGCTCACCCGGCAGGACGGATCGTCGTAGAACCGGTGGTAGGCACCGGCGATCTTCTCCAGCAGCCGGGCCACGTGGTGCGGTTCGCGCAGCTCGGCCGCGCGGGCCACCATGTCGGGGTACTCGCCGAGGGCCTTGAGCAGGTCGCCCTCCCGCTCGCCGGCGAGCAGCTCCGCCGGGAAGTCGGCCGGCTCCCCGCGCGTCACACCCGCGGCTGCGGCGTTGAGCGAGATGTTGGACGTCCGGGCGCCGACGTACTGCACGTAGTACACCGGGTTCTCCCGGCTCGCGCTGGTCCACAGCTCGATGTCGATGTCGATGGGCGAGTCCGAGGAGTACCGGGCCAGCGCATAGCGGGTGGCGTCGACGCCGAGCGCCTCGACGAAGTCCTCCAGCGTGATGACCGTGCCGGCGCGCTTGCTCATCCGCACCGGCTCGCCGTCACGAACCAGATTCACCATCTGGCCGATCAGGATCTCCAGATTCCGCTCCGGGTCGTCGCCGAAGCACGCCGCCATCGCCCGCATCCGGCCGATGTAGCCGTGGTGATCGGCGCCCAGCATGATCACGACCCGGTCGAAGCCGCGCTTGCGCTTGTCCAGGTAGTAGGCGCAGTCCGCGGCGAAGTAGGTCCAGTCGCCGTCCGACTTGCGCAGCACCCGGTCCTTGTCGTCGCCGAAGTCGGTGGTGCGCAGCCAGACCGCGCCATCGGTCTCGAAAATGTGCCCCTGCTCGCGCAGCCGGTCCAGGGCCTCCTGCAGCTCGCCGCGCTCGTGCAGGTCCTTCTCGTTGAAGTACGTGTCGAAGTGCACGCCGAACTCGTCGAGCGACGACTTGATCTCGGCGAACATCAGCTCGACGCCCGCGACCCGGAACGCCTCGAGCGCCTCGTCCTCGCCGAGCTTCAGCAGATCGGGCGCCTCGGCCAGCACCGCCGTCGCGATCTCCGCGATGTAGGCGCCGCCGTAGCCGTCCTCGGGCGCCGGCTCGCCCTTCGCGGCCGCGTACAGGGAGCGGGCGAAGCGGTCGATCTGCGAACCGGCGTCGTTGAAGTAGTACTCGGTGCCGACGTCGGCGCCGGCCGCCCGCAGGAGCCGGGACAGCGCGTCGCCGACGGCCGCCCACCGGACACCACCGATGTGCACGGGGCCGGTGGGGTTGGCGGAGACGAACTCGAGGTTGATCCGCTGCCCGGCGAGGCGGTCGCTGCGGCCGTACTCCCGCCCCGCCAGCACCACGTCGCGCGCCAGCACCCCGGCCGCGGCCGCGTCCAGGCGGATGTTGAGGAAGCCCGGGCCCGCGATGTCCACCGACTTGACGCCGGGCCGGCTGCTGAGCTCGTCGGCGAGGGCGTCCGCGAGCTCACGCGGCGGAACACCTGCCTTCTTGGCGAGCTGCATGGCCATCGTCGAGGCGTAGTCGCCGTGCTCGGGGTTTCGGGGTCGCTCCACCGTCGTCGTCGCGGGCAGCAGCGAGACGTCGAGGCCGCGGGCAACGAATACGGCACGCGCAGCTGTGAGAACAGTGGAAGCGAGGTCAGCGGGAGTCACCGAGCCATGCTATCCGGGTAGACTTTGGCGCCCGGCGGCGTACCGGCGCCTGCTCGCGGGCCCGGCCCGACCTTTCCATCGAATTGACGAGGCACGATGAGCATGAGTACCCCGGGTCCCGAGCGGGTCCCGTCCACCGTGAAGGTCGACAAGACGTCGGGCCAGGGCAAACCCCCCGCACAGAAGTCCACCGGCGCCAAGCCCGGCAACCGCCCCCAGGCCAAGGGCGGCGGCAAGGGCCGCAAGCCGGTCACGCCGGTCAAGGTCAACGGTGGCCGCCCCTGGGGCCCGATCGCGCTCATCGGCGTGGTCGCCCTGCTCGCCGTCGGCATCATCGGCTACGGCGTGTACGCGTCCAGGAAGAGCTCCGAGCCGTGGACGGACAAGGCCGCGGCCATCGACGGCATCGTCAACTACCGGGTCCAGAAGAACCCCGCGATCGACTCGCAGGAGCACAAGGACGGCCCGCTGACGTACGCGACGAACCCGCCGGTGGGCGGCGCGCACAACGCCGTCTGGCAGAACTGCATGGGCGACGTCTACGCCCAGCCGGTCGCCAACGAGCACGCCGTGCACAGCCTCGAGCACGGCGCCGTCTGGGTGACCTACAAGCAGGGCCTGGCCGCCGACCAGGTCAGCGAGCTGCAGAAGAAGGTCAAGGGCCGGGACTTCATGCTGATGAGCCCGATCGCGGGCCTCGACAGGAACATCTCCCTGCAGGCCTGGGGCTACCAGCTCAAGCTCGACAAGGCCGACGACAAGCGCATCGACGACTTCATCAAGGCCCTGCGCCTCAACGCCGCGCTGGAGCCCGGCGCGCCCTGCTCCGGCGGCAACACGACCACCGGCCCCGTGCAGCCCGCAGCCGCAGGTAAGTGATGACGGTATCGGCCGAATCAAGCCGGTCGGACGCGGCCGACTACGTACCCGACGGCACCGCCCCGACCGGCCGCGGCCGGGCCGGGGCGGTGTGGCTCGCCGCGGCCCTGATCCTGGGGCTGCTGGCCGGCCTGGCCATCGGACTCCTCGCTCCCCGCCTGAGCACCCCCGGGGACGACTCGGCCGAGGCGGGCTTCCTGCGCGACATGAGCAGCCACCACGCCCAGGCCGTCGAAATGTCGATGATCGCCCACGCCAACTCGACGAACCCCTCGGTTGTCACCCTCTCCAGCGACATCGCGCTGACCCAGCACGGCCAGATCGGCTACATGCAGGCCTGGCTCCGCGACTGGAACCTGAGCCCCAGCGGCAGCCAGCCGCCGATGGCCTGGATGAGGGACGGCGGCGGCTCGCTGCAGAACGGCCTGATGCCGGGCATGGCGACCCCCGAGGAGCTGACCGCCCTGCGCAAGGCGACCGGCAAGGAACTGGACGTCCAGTACCTGACCCTGATGCGCCGGCACCACCTGGGCGGCATTCACATGACCCAGGAGATCCTGGAAGTGTCGGACAACGAGGACGTGACCTGGCTGGCCGAGACGATGGTCCGCAGCCAGCAGAGCGAGATCAACCTCATCGACTCGATGCTCAAGCAACTCCAGTAGCAGGCGCGCCGCGGAACCGATTGGCACGGTCTCCGCGGCGCCTGCTAGGCTCATCGTCGCTGAGCCCCCGTAGCTCAGGGGATAGAGCGTCGCCCTCCGGAGGCGAAAGCGCAGGTTCGAATCCTGCCGGGGGCACCCAGGTTTAGCAGCACAAATAAGGCCATCGACCAGGCGAAAGCCCGGCGGTGGCCTTCCTTGTATGTCCGGTCCCGGGGCATCGCCGACGAGGACCAGATCGGAAGTCCGTCCAGGAGCAGGACCGCTCGGATGTTCGCGTCGAAATCGCGGTGCTTGCCGACACGGCCGTATCGTCACGACGTTCGGCGGCGAGTGGCCGGCGCGACGCTGCACGAATTCCCTCGTCGGGACAACCAGCCCGGCCCCGCACCAGCAACTGGCAGGTCTGCCCTGGCGAGATGTCCAGGACGCCACCCGCGGGCACGGCCGCCGCGAGATCCGCAGCCTGGAGGTCCTGACCGTCTCCACCGGCATCGACTTCCCGCACGCCGCCCAAGCCATCCAGATCCGCCGCCGACGACACCGTTCGGACCAGAGACGCTTCACCACCGAAACCGTCTACGCGATCACCGGCCTGCGGGTGCACCCAGCGGAACCGGCACAGCTCGCCGCGGGGATCCGCGGTCAGTGGCGTATCGAAAACCAGATCCACCGGGACCGCGACGTCACCTACGGCGAGGACCGCTCCCAGATCCGCGCCGGACCATGAGTCATGGCCGCCCCGCACAACGCCGCCATCGGCGCGCTCCGCACCACCGACACCATCAACATCGCCGCCGCGACCCGCCATCGCGCCCGCGACAGCACCCGGCCCATGGCCCCGCTCGGCATCACCTGACGACTTTGCCGGGGCCTGCCGAAGAACCGGTCCCACACCCTTGTCGAACAGCAGCTCAGCCGCGCCTGCTCAAGCCCACCTTTCAAGCCCTGGACCGTCAGCCGGATCGCCGCAGCAGCACTCGTGATCCCGCACCTCGCGCGCGGCCCGACCATCTGAGGTCACGTCACGCACCGTCACGGCCGTAACAGGGACGCCTGGCTGAAGGTACGGCGGCCTAAACCGGCAACTCGCTCACTCGATCTACGAACGGCGGTGATCTGGAGGCCGCAGATCGATACCTGCGCACAGCGCTGGACGGGCTGGTCTCTCGACTCAGCCCGGATTTGCGTGGAGGCACTCTCAGTGAAGTTCTGAACAGGCTTCAGTATTACTGACGACAATGGTCCGATGCGATCGCCGCGTGCCCGTAAATGGCACGACAGCGACGACCTTCATCGTGCCGAAGCGAAGCTCAGTATTGACGAGGGAGCGTGCGGAACGGCAGCAAATGCGGGAGAGAATTCGATGGTTTCTGCCGCAAGTGAGAATTGGCGAGCTAATGCGCGCGCATGACTCAACACTGGAGTGATCGCCCCGAAGTTCGCCTAGGCCTCACTCGTGTGCCCTCTCCGTCCGCCAATCAATTTTCTGAATGACGCTTCCGGCATATGGGCAGGGGTGGGATCAGCGATGATGACAGCAAAGCGGACACGACTCAATTCGGATGATCAGCAGGGCTTGGAGAACCTTGATGATCTTCTGAACCGGTCATGCCCGCCCCGCTACCGCCATCACGGACGCTTCTACGCGTAGCTATCCGAATCGGACATCGACGTATCCCTTAATCGGGCATCGCCCCACAATTTACCGAGGGCCCGATTCGGAAGAGCTCAGTCGTGGACTGTTACGCGGAAGCGCTGCTCAGCACCCTTTAATTCCGGCGTATTGCGCAAATGGCGAGCCCGAAGTCACCAGACGCGAATTCCCGGACCCGATCGTCTGGCACCCGCTATCGGACGCCAGCCGGCCCCAGTCAACCTTTACCCTCACGGTAACGCTGCAGTTGTTCTTCAACCGAACGGAGTTGAAACTCGGGTCCTGGACTGCGACGCACGTAGGCGCAGGAGCGGCCATGGCGGGTGCAACCGCGACGGTTGCCGATGCCGCGACGCCAATGGCGGCGGCGGCGAGTACTCGAGACATGTAACGAATGATAATCACTCCCCCGTATTGATTTTTGACTATCAATATCTCCACTCAATCACAGATGCCGATCAAGTACAAGGTGACACCTCTCTATGTAAACCCGCCGGGAGGAGAGGGGTCTCCATGCGGGGTCATTGCGTTCTCGGGTTGCTGCTGGTCACGGCGGCGACGAGCGGCGGGTGGCTCGGGGGACGGCGCAGGCGATGTTGGTCGCCCGGGTGGTGCGGTGCCGCCGATCGCGGCGTTACACAGTGTCGCGATGATCGCGGGTCCGGGACCGACCCGGCTTGATGTGCGTCTTCACGGAACGTCACATCACGGACGGGATGAGCGCGGTTCTCGATGTGCCAGTGCCGGCGGATCCAGGTCCGCAGGCCGACCGGCGGGGGCCTGGCCGACGGGTGGTGACACCGTCAGACAGGCGGTCTCGCGGCCGGTCTTCCCGGCGACGGGGCGACCTACGACTGCTCGAGCACGCCACGCTGCCCTGCGGCGCTACCACAACTTCGACGGCCCTTTCCGCCGCGCGATCGACACCAACACCCTCCTCGACCGGTAGCCGAATCATCCCCGGCGAGCGCACCTGCCGCCGCTGACGACGATTCGTGAGGTGCCGGGTCCGGCGTCGTTAGACTGCGCCGGCCGCCCTGGTCGACTTCGCGACGGCGTGGATGGCCGCCAACCGGAGCCCGGACGGCGGCGAGGATCGGTTGAGCGCGTAGCCGGCTCGCGCTAGTCGTGCGGTGTCAGGACTTCGTAGACCGGGCTGGAGAGCATGACGAGGGCGTTCGGGCCGGCGGTGAACGGCGCCGCCGCGGCGGCGGTCAGCCCCCGGACTCCGGTGCCGTCGTCGAACCCGTTGCCGACGCAGCCGGAGTACCGCAGCATGATCTCGGTCTGGCCGGCCGCTGAACGCACCCGCAGCACGATGGCGTCGCTGCCGTACGCAATCTCCGGGGGGCAGCCGGGGACGTCGGGGCCGCCGCCGGTCGGCGCCTGCGCGATCTGCCGGATCGCCCGGTCGGCGGCGACGCCGGCCAGGCGCAGGCTGGACATCAGCCGCAGTTGCCCCCGCTTCGGAACCGACGGCTCGCTGAGTTCGTATTTGCAGGCCGAGACGGAGGTCACGTCGCGCAGGGTGGCGACGTCGACCGGCCGGCCCGGGCGCAGGACCGGCCGCTCGCTGATCGGGTGGGTGGGTGGGGCAGCCGGCGTCGTCGACGTCCACCCGGTGGATCGTGGCGGCGAGGCGCTCGCGCAGCACCTTCGGCGCCTGCAGGACGACTTCCACCCCGGCCACGCGCACCGTCGTGCGGTCGCCCTCCTGCCTTCGACATCAATCCCAACCCGGAGTTCGCGGCGCAGCGCGTCACCAGCATCGGCGGGCCGTCAATCCGGCCGGCGAGGTCAGCGCCCTTCTCGCGTACGCGGAGAGTTTCGGCCTGTCGGGCGGCCAGGCCCGGGCCGTGCTGCATGAGGTCGCGGATGCCGCCGCCGACTGGCCGGCCGCCGCGCGCCGCCACGGGATCTCCGGTGCGGAGATCGCCCGATTCGATCGCACGCTGCGGCACACCGTGGAGGCCGTGCGACCCGGCCTTGCGACCTAAGTTACCGATGAGTAACGTCGGGGTCAGGTGAGTTCACCGCACCCACTGCCGACGAGGAGCCGACGTGCCCACACTCGACCGCCACAACGACGTGTTCGTCCTCGATCTCGGCGACGACGAGAACCGGTTCCATCCCGACTGGATCGTCTCGGTCAACGCGGCCCTGGACGAGGTTGAGAAGGCGGACGGCGCCCGCGCCCTGGTCACCGCCGCGACCGGGAAGTTCTTCTCCAACGGCCTGGACCTCGAATGGCTGTTCGCGCACGGCGACCAATACCAGGAGTACGTGGTCAGCGTCCACGACCTGTTCGCCCGGGTGCTCTCGCTGCCGCTGATCACGGTGGCCGCCCTGCAGGGGCACACGTTCGCCGCCGGCGCGATGCTCTCCCTGGCGCACGACTTCCGGGTGATGCGCGCGGACCGGGGCTACTGGTGCCTGCCGGAGGCGGACATCGAGATCCCGTTCTCCCGGGGGATGTCCGCCCTGATCCAGGCCCGGCTCGCTCCGCAGGCCGCGCACGAGGCGATGACGACCGCCCGCCGCTACACCGGCCCGGACGCGCTCGCCGCCGGCATCGTCGACCGCGCCGTCGACGCGGACGCGGTGCGCCGGACCGCCGTGGAGATCGCCGAGTCCCTGACCGGCAAGGCCGGCGAGACGCTCGGCACGATCAAGACCCGCATGTACGCGCCGGCGCTCGGGCTGCTGCGCGACCGGGACAACCCCCTGGGCTGAGCCTCAATCCACCGTGAACGACGTGGTGAGCGTGGCGGCGTCCGGCCGGATCTGAATCTCGTATCCGGGTGCCCGCTCGCCGAACCGCGGGAAGTGCCAGCCCGCCGCGGGCCGGCCGGAACCGTGCGCCACGCTCGACACCGCGCCCGAGGTGGTCACCGTCAGGGTCCGCCCGGACGGGTGGGAGAACACCATCGTCGCGCCGTTCACGCCGCCGGAGACGCGCACCCACTGCGGATCGAGGTGCCAGTACTGGCGCCAGGGGCGCGCGCCGGCGAACCGGTCGGTGACCGTCATCCGGGCCGCGGTGCGGTTCACGTTGACGGTGCGGGTGTGCGCGCGGCCGGTGCCGTACACCGTGTCCCGCACGGTCCACGCGTGCACCGACGCCCGCACCCGCGAACCGGTGACGGCGGACGGCCCGCCGCCCGCCCGGCCCGCGTCCGGGATCGGCACGTTGTGACCCTGCGGGCTGATCTGGTACGCGTTGAAGCCGCTGCTGCCGTCGTAGTTGTACTTGCCCGGCCCGACCAGCACCCGGACGCCCCTGGTCGTGAACGTCACGCCGCCGGCCCGGTCGTGGTGCCCGTGCGCGCGCCGCTCCGGGCCGTACCGGATGGTGTAGTAGGTGGTCAGCGGGTCGGTCCAGGACCAGCGGCCGATCACCCAGCCGGTCTCGTCGTCGCGGAAGACGCGGGGCGCGCCGGGCGGGGCCGCCGCCGCACCCTTTATCTCCTCCGAGTCGCCGATCTGCACGATGCCGCCGTCCGGCTCGGTCATCCAGGTGAACACCGTCTGCGCCTTGGCCAGGGTCCGGCGGATCGAGGCCACCGCCGGCTCCGTCCCCGGCCACCCGGCCAGCGTGTCCGCCGCCTGCTCCCACAGCTTCGCGTTCGCGATCTGGTACCCGGACGCCTGCTCCCAGCTCACGCCCCGGCCGGAGAACGCCCGGGGCGCCTCGGCCACGATCCGGCCGGTCGCCCGGTCCATCCAGTCCTCCCGGTGCAGATTGTTGCCGGCGTGCAGGATCTGCAGGTTCGCCATCAGCCCGTGGTTGTGCACCGGGGCGTACGGCGGGCCGTAGTAGCGGAAACCGAACAGCACGTTGACGTCGTTCCGCATCGGCTGCCGGAGCTTCGCCGAGCCGGTGAGGGCGAAGAGACAGTTCTCCGTCTCGAGCCGCCGCAGCGCGGTCCCCTCGTCCCAGCCGTGTGCGCTGCTGTTCGGGTCGGGGTTCTCCGCGTGGAATCTGACCACCTGGTCGACCAGGGCGTCCAGCGTCTCCAGCTGGCCGTCCATGGCCGCCCGCCGGGCCAGCGGCTTGATCCACAACAGACCCCGGTATCTCAGGAGCCAGGTCGGGTCGGCGACCGGCGGCCTGCGCCAGGAGGCGGGTTTGATCTCCCCCACCGTGAACGGCGGCGCCGGCGCCAGCTTGACGACGATGTCCTGGCCGTCCCGCACCGGCGCCGGCGCGGCGGGGCCGCACCGGGCGGTCGCGGTCGGATCGGTCTTTCCGTCCGCCCGGTGCGCCTGCAGCCCGGCCGCCGGATCGTCGATCGAGACGGGATCCGTGAGGAAGGCGTGTATGTCGTCCGCTACCGCCGATGTCCCGGATAGGAACACCAGGAAAAGGGATAACGCGAGCGCCCCCGCGACGTTTCGCCGTGCACGATTCCCCATGCGCGTATGGAACACCATTGATACCAGGAGGCGGCGGTGGGGGGGCCGGGCCTGGCGGGGGGCCCCCCCGCGCCCGCGCCCGCCGCGGATGGGG
>NZ_JBEZXZ010000149.1:17881-22201 GCF_040638275.1 Actinoplanes sp. NPDC026623
TACTATCACCCCGGGGGGCGGGGTGCCGCCGCGGGCCCGCCCGGCCCCCCCACGGCTCGCCGTCAGCCGCCGGTGATCGTGAAGCCCGAGCCCGGCTGGATGACGATGTTTCCGTCGGCCGAGTTCGTGATCGTCACGTTCGACAGCGCCGCGTTTCCGCGGGCGCCGCTCATCGCGAGGATGCCCGCGCCGTTGACGGATCTGTCGATCCTGACATTGGTGATGGCGACGTTCGGCATGTTGCCGCCGCCGTTCTTGAACTGGATGCCGTCGTAGGTCGAGTCGGAGATCTCGGTGTCGCGGATCGTGACGCCGGTGATGTCCTTCGTGGACGGGAACAGGGTGATCGCGCCGAACTCCTGGTCCTCATTCCAGAACGCGCCGCCCGTACGGTAGAGGCCGTTGTTGGCGATCAGGGTGGTCCCGCCGAACGGGAGCGGGCTGTGGTCCGTCGCCAGCATGATGCCCGGGTAGTTCATCGTGTCGTAGACCAGGTTGTTCTCGATCGAATTGTTGGAGCCGCCGTAGATCGCGATTCCGTTCGCCCGCCACGGCAGTTGCACCGTGTTGTTGACGAAGTGGTTGTTCGAGGCGATGTCGACCGACTGGTCCTTCACGTACGGGTTGGCCCAGACCGCCAGCGAGTCGTCGCCCGTCGTACGGAACGACGAGTTGAACACCCGCGAGTTCCGCGTACCGTTGCTGAAGTTGATGCCGTCCGCGTACGTGTTGCGGATCCGCATGCCGGAGAAGTCGAGACCGTCGCCCGGGTTCCAGTAGGCGGGGGTGTCCGAGTAGTCGCGGCCCACCCAGGCACCGACGTTGACGTGCTCGATCCAGACGTTGCTGATCTTCGTGTTCTTGCCGAACCGGCCGTTGAGGCCGTGGCCGCGGTTCGCCCGGTTCTGGGTGTTGCCGAAGATCGCCAGGTCGGAGATCTGGGTGTTGTCGTCGATGTCGAAGCCGACGTTGCCCTCGTGCGGATGGTTGATGTTGCCGACCACGTTCTGCGGCTGGGTATTCGTGTAGAGCATGGTGTGCCACATGCCGGCGCCGCGGATCGTGACGTTGCGCAGGCCCTTCTGGTTGTACTGGCCGCGGGCCGGATCCGGCGAGAGGATCTTCTGCTCCTGGCGCCACTGGCCGGCCGGGATCCAGACGCAGCCGATCACGCCGTTCTGGTTGTCCGTCACGGCCCGCTGGATCGCCGCCGTGTCGTCGTTGCCGTCGTTCGGCACCGCACCGTACGTCGTGATCGAGGTGCAGCCCGCCGGCTGGCTGCCCGCCGGCGCCACCTGCTCCAGGTCGATGAAGTCGATGATGTAGAACGACGCGTTGTCGGCGGCGTCCCGCTGCAGCCTGAAACGGGTACCCGCCGGGTACGACTGCGAGAGCAGGGCGTGCGACTCGTCGAACAACCGCCGGGCGTCGGCCGAGGGCGAGTTCGACAGGGACTCGGTGTCGTCCGTCGTGCCGTACAGCCAGCTGTTGCGCGACGAGAGCGTCAGCTTCTGCGCGAACTGGTCGTTGATGTAGAGGCTGATGCTCGCGTCCTGGCCGCCGCCGCCCGGTGCGTCCGGCACGGAGTTGCGGACCACGATCGAGTTCGACTGGCTGGTCGAGGTGAACTCGACGAACTGCCCGGTGCCGCCCAGCCGCACCGACTTGCGCCCCGAGGATTCGGTGGCGAAATTGGTGTGCCCGAACGTGCGCAGGGCGTCGGCCTCCAGCAGCGTGCCGGAGTAGCGCGCCGCCTCCGCCTCGTACTCGACGTACGGGACCGCCGCGCCGCGGCCGACCACCACCGAGCGGGTCAGCACGTTGTTGTTCTCGTTGGTCTCGGCGACGGCGCCGGCCGCGTCCGCGGTGGCGGTCAGGGTGGCGCCGCCGCTGGTGGCGGTCCAGGTGCCGGCGACGGCCACGTTCGTCGTGCCGCCGGCCGCGATCGCCGGGGTGCTGCCGTTGAGCGTCGTGCCGCCCACCGTCAGGCGGGTCGTGGAGGCGCCCGCGGCGCTGATGCCGCGGTTGTTCACGGCGACGGTGAAGGAGACCGCCGCGCCGACGGCGGGGTTCGCCGGGTTCGTCGTGATGGCCACTACCTGCAGGTCCGGGCCGGGCGCCGGGCCGACCACCAACTGCGTGGACGCGGTGAAGGTGTTGTTGTCGTTGTTCTGCTCCGCGACGGTGTTGGCCGGATCGACCACCGCCGCCACGCCGTAGCTGCCCATCGGCTGCGCCCCGACGTTCGCCGAGACCGTGGCCGACGCCCCGGCCGCGAGGGCGCCGACCGCGGCATTGCCGACGACGTTGCCGCCGAGCTTGAAGTCCACCCGGGTTGCGGCCGCGGCCGCGGTGCCCTGGTTCCTGACGGTGGCCGACAGCGTGACCGCGGTGGCCTCGCTCGGCGACGCGGGCGTCCAGGTCGCGGCGGTGACGACGAGGTCCGGATTCGGCGCCCAGCCGCCGAGCACCTGCAGGTCGGCGACCTGACCGCCGGGCGCGCCGGTGTTGCCGAAGAACTGCAGTTGCAGGTCGGCGGCGCGGCCGGTGACCGGGATCGTGATCGAGTTCTGGTTGGTGGCCGGGTTGAACGTGTAGTCGGCCCGGGCCTTCAGCGACGTGAAACCGGTGGCGGTCTGCGCGCGGCCGAGCACCTGGATGCTCTGCGTACGGGTGCCCCAGGCCGGGTCCGGGTTGAGCTTGACGACGACCCCGGTGACGTCGGCGTCGGCGCCGAGCTTCACGGTCAGCGTCGCCGGGTAGCCGTTGGACTCCCAGTAGCTGGTCGGGCTGGCGTCGTTGGCGTTGCCCGCGACGAACGTGAAGACCGACGACGACGCCTCGATCGGCTTGCCGCCGGCCAGGTTCGTGCCCGTCGGCGGGTCACCCGGGTCGCCCGGGTCGCCGCCGGCCACGCCGTAGATCTCGAACTCGGAGACCTGCGCGGCCGGCCAGCCCGTGTTGCCGGTGACGTTCACGCGCACGTACCGGACGGTCGCCGCGGCGAAGTTGACGGTGACCGTGTTGGCCGTTGCCGGATCGAAGACCCGGCCGGCCGAGGCCGACAGCACGCCGAAGCCGCTGCCGTCGGTGCTGCCCTGCACGCTGAGCGTCTGGGTGCGTGCGCCCCACGCCGTCGCGGGTGGCAGCCTGAGCACGACCTGATCGATCGCGACCGCGACGCCGAGGTCGATCTGCACCCACTGCGGGAACGCGTTCGACGGGCTCTCCCAGTAGGACTGCGGGTTGCCGTCGTTGACGTTGCCCGCGACGTACGGGCCGTTGGCGCCGCTGGCCGAGACCGGCCGGCCGGCGGAGAGGTTGGGTCCGCCGGCCGCGAGGGCGGGCGTGGGGGTGAGCGCCGCGGCGGCGGCCAGGCCCGCAGCGAAGAGGCCGCTGAGCAGCCTCCGGCTGAGTTGCTTCCGTTTCATGGCGTCCTTGTTCTGTGAGAACGACAGAGGGGATTACCGCGGGTGCCGAGCCGCCGAGGGGTATGCGGCGGCGCGACGCGGCAGAGGTGCGCCGAGTCGGGGAAAGGGTCTTCGGTTTAGGGGACAGGTGCGTCTGCCTGGATCTTTCGGTGCGCTCCACGGAAATTGCGCGGTGTCTGCCAACTTCTTGCGGCGCGGGGCATTCAATGTTTCAGATGTGTCACTGTTTCGTCAACGCCGCGGGCGGATGTGAACAGACGGGACCGTCCGGCGCCGAGACGTCGACGACGGCCGATCTTTTCGCCGATCCTTCGCTCAGAGTGGGAGGGTGACCGCCGTCGGCGATCCGGCGACACAGGTCACCGTCACCCGGATCCGGCTCACGACGTACTTGAAGACGATCGCGGCCGTCAGCGCGGGCCCGGCACTGACCCGCTCGACCTGGTACGGGTCCTTCGGCGCCCACGAGACCAGCCTCGCCTGGCCGGTGCCGTCGCAGCCCGCCTCGACCGCGCCGCCCGGCGTCATGAACGTCCGCACCCCGGCGATCGGCTCCGGCGACGCCGGCTCGGTGGACGGCGTCGGCTCCACCTCGGACGACGGGAACTCGACGACACCGGCCGGCTCCGGCGCCGAGGCACCGGCGCTCGGCGCGTCGGACGGATTCCTGGCGCGCTCGGGGGCGACCGCCTGGGGCCGGGCCACCGAGATCGTCCCGACGGACGGCACGCCGGTCGCCGACCGCGCCGGGATCGACGGCAGCCCGGCCGGCGCGGCGCCCGCGGCGTCCCCGGCCCCCCTCGACGGCAACAACCCCGCCAGCGGGACCACGCCGGCGACCACCGCGGCCACGGCACCGCCCACGAGCAGTCGCCGCCGCGACCCGCCC